>WVZO01000077.1:25613-30752 GCA_011772425.1 Candidatus Aminicenantota bacterium | reverse complement strand
CCAAATAGATACTAATGATGAGCGTCTTGAAAAAAATATTTTTTTTTGATGGTGAATTACGGATCATGAGCAAATAAAGCAATTATAAAAAGCATAAATTGCCAGATAAGAATTTTTTGATTGAAACAAAATTGCAAATTATTTACATTTTTTTGATTTTTTTTAGCCTTAATTATCTTTTTCCAAACAATATGTCCGATGGAATCTTGTCCTCGTTTTTGTTTTCAAAAATAACCGTGACCAGACGTTCGAATTCCCGTCGTTTTTTACTTTCCCCCAGGATACAAAGAAACTGAAAGGATAATTGATATAAAAAAAGGAGTGGGTTTTTAACGGCTGTGCCGATGCGAATGTCATGGGGAAAATCGATCTCTTTTTCCTGCGTTTCGTCAATGACCTTCCCCTTAATGTGATAATGAAGGGCAGGATGCCAAATCTTGCTTTTAAGAACTTCTTCCAATTCTCTTTTGCTAAAGTTATTGCTTATTTCTGAGCAATGTTTATCCAGGTAATCAAATTCGCAAATATATTGACTGTCATATTCGAATTGTAACGCTGCACTTTTCCAATCTATAAAAAAACTGAATTTCGAAAAATCAGTTTCAATCTGATATTCACAAGTAATGTCCAGTGACTTGAATTCGATTTTATGGATAATCCTATTACTCTCTTTTCTGATAAGAGGAAACTTATCTCCCACCTCAAATATTTTATTGAAGAAAAGCTCAAAATTTCGAAGCCATCCTTTTACTTTTTTATCTGTGGGCAAAAAAGCTCTCGTCTCAATATAATGCCAATATTGATAAAAATCTTTACTGTTCATCCTTTCTCGCTTTCAAGTAGTGTAATACCTTATGCAGCCTTTCTTTCAGTTGACCATTGGAAGGGTCTTCCGAAGGCGTCAATGCTTCTATGTCTTCCAGGTCTTCCTCTATTTCCTCTATTGAGATATTACTCAAAACATCCTCTTCCAGGCGGAAGATATTATAAAACTGCCTCAGTTGCGGCCAGTAGTTAATATATCCTTTTAAATCGTTATAAGGAATCCACCAGATCATTTTGTAATCGATGAAGGCATCCCTTCGTTGATCCAATGCAATGAGTTCCGGTTTTGAAAGCTTTTTTTTAAAGAATATCGAATAGCCATCGTATTGGCCTTCTTGAAAGGTACTAAGAAAAAAGTCCAGGCGGCCTTCGGGAATTTCATCGTAATTAATATCTTTAAAATTCCCGGCGTTATAGGTACCGGCTTTTCCGATAATGAAATCATTGGCAAGTTGAGCCAATTCCTTGTTTTCATAGGCGATGATTATTTTGTCTTTTCTTTCGGGGTTCAAGAAATACGCGGCCATATTTCCGAAGATTTCCAGTATAGTCAGGTGCATAAAAGAAACCTCGGAATTACTCAGGATGTCGAAATATTTTTTTTGCCCTGTTTCTGAAACATCGATTTCCAGGCCGAAAGGACTGGTTTCGTGACTCTCAGCCCATTCCCTTAAATTTTTCACTTCAGGAGATTCCGGGATATCTTTAAATGCCTCGATTGCTGGAAGCAGTAATGGATTCACCGCGGCAGGCCATTTCAGTTCCCGGTCGGCTTCATCCGCTATTAATATCCAATTCTGGTAAATTGCGTTTTGTGAGCCGCCACGATTACCGAAATCCTTTATCGTCCCGATTGTGATATATTTGTCTCTATCGACCACTTTTAACAGTTCCGGTTCGAAACTCCCCGGTGATATACTCAACAAGTCATCTCTTACTCTCTGACAGGCATAGGTCATTGCCTCTTTTGTATCTTTCCCGATTTCACCTACAGCATAGTCATATTCCATTAAGAGTCTCAATCCCTGCCTTGCATTTCCACCGGAAAAAGCAGCCAAAAGGGGTATTATCTTTTCTCTTGACTTACTATAAACCCCGAGTCTTTTCATCAATATCTCAGCAATTTTGTCGTTTGATGAGCCGGTCAGTAAAATTTTTTTACTGTTGTGCCACTTTTGCAATGTAACGAAAAGATGGATTAAATTGGCTTCATATAATGTCTTATATTTGTTCAAAAAATTGAGTAAGTCCAACAATGAGATATATTCTGGCGAGAAAGGATCGAATTTGTCCAACCCTTCTGCAAAAATAAAAAGCTTTTTCCCGATTTTGTTTTCTACGATTTTGATAATATCTTTCAACTGTTGTTTTATGAATTCGATATTTTCATCGACCAGGTGATATAACTGCTTTTTCTCATTAAACCTGGATATTGACATTGGTTTGTCGCATAAAGCTTTAACCAATTTGCTTAGCCCTTTATCCGCATATTTTACACCCAGCAAATCTTCGGGTAAATTGAATGCCTTTAAATTACACTTATGTTCTTGAGCAAGGCCAATGATTTTCCCCAGGAATACTCCCCAGAATCCTCCCGGTGTATGGGGGGGACTTCTGTGTCGAATCCGATCTTCACATCGCAGTCTATTGAAGCCTCTTGAAATGCTTTCTTTATAAAAGTAGTTTTCCCGGTTCCGATTTGGCCTGCCACAATCATGGGGCCTTCATTCCTGTCCTCTATCCAGTTTATAAGTCGCTGCTTTTCCTCGGAGTATAATTCAACGTAAAGGAGTTCGAATTCCTCTGACGACTGCAAGGGAACACCAAGGTCAAAATTAATTCCATATTGATTCCGTTTCATTTTTTATTTACCTGCGACCGGAAATTGTATTATAACAGATTATCGATTAAAATGTAATCCTGGAATCGACAGATTGGTGAACAGTTATCGGTTATACTTTCTTGATGACCACAAAGGTGATGTCATCCGACGGTTCGGCAAAGGATAATAGGTTCTCTTTGATTTGAGCGTAGATATCACTGGCAGACTCGTTCTTTATCCGCTTTAACGTATCTTCCAGCCGCTCCGCGAAGTAAAGGCAATTCTTCTCATCGCAGTGCTCTGATAAGCCGTCGGTGTACAATAACAAAATATCACCTTCCCCCATCAGGTTGATTGAATGGACGGAATATTTCTTTTTATACCCCAGGTGGCTGAAATGCCGGCGGGAGTCAACATCTTCCCTGGAAGGCATGGTGCCGATGGGTGGAAAATGAATGACCTGTTCATAACAAACTTTTATCAATTTGTCGTATTTGTTGGAAAACACCACCGGCGGTGGATGACCCGCATTAACAAAACGGAAATGTCCATTGTCCCAGATTTCCCCGTAAATTAAGGTGATGAATTTGGTGATACTGGAAGAGTTGAAGAACCGGGTATTAAGAATCTCAAACAAGTCGGCGGTGACTTCTCCGTTATCTTTTAATTCATACTGGACACCGGTTAAAAATGCCTGGTGCAGCATCGCAGAGAGAAGTGCATCAGTAATATTATGGCCGGCTGCATCCGCTACCAATACACCTGCTCTTCGTTTGTTCAACTCCAGTTTTTCCACGATGTCCTGGCGATTTTGTTTCTGCGCTTCCTGGATCCGGTGGTCCAGGTCATACCTTTTATTAAAATCCACATAAATGATATGGTCCCCCCCGACGATACCATTAAAAGGAATGACTTCACCGTATATATCAATTCCATTGATCTGCGGTATCTCGCCAGACAGCGGTTTGATATGCCTGGCAATATCCTGGAAGTTCTTTAACTCACTCAGCAAATAATCAACTTTGCTGCCATTCTTGATACCTACATTTGTCTTTGCATCCAAAACCGTGTTTTCCATTTTCATACACCTATCTTCAGTTGCCTATTATATACCAAATTCAGCTTTTTTTAAAGTAAAAACTCCAGGGCTGCCGCAGACAGCAGGAGGGGGCCGTAATGGAAAATCTTCTCGTCAACAGAAAATGTCGGGCTGTGAAGTTTCCCTTTTTCACCGGCCCCCAGGAAGAAAAAGAACGAGGGAATACGGTGGGAATAGGCGGCAAAATCTTCTCCCACAGTTACCGGGTCAGTGATCACCACATGTTGATCCCCCAGTAATTTTTTGAACACCGGCAAGACCAGGCGTGTAAGGGTTTTATCGTTTTTTACATATTTTGAAGCCCTTTGGAATTTGAAATCATAGGTGATGCCCATTGATGTTTGCAGCCCTTTTAGAATATTCTCCATTCCCTGTTCGATCATATCCTGGGTTTCAAAGGAGAATGTCCGTACCGTACCTTCCATTTCGACTTTATCGGCAATAACATTTAACCGGACGCCGCCCTTGATTTTCCCGATGGTCAAGACTGCCCGTTCATTGGGGTCTTTAAAACGACTGATCAGTGACTGGAACTGCATAATAGCGGCAGAAGCGGCGTATATGGCATCCACTCCTTCATGGGGAAATGCACCGTGGCTGGATTTTCCATGAAGGGTGATAAAAACCGACGCTACATTTGCCATCAATGGACCTTCTTTTAACACAGCAGTACCTGCGGGATAGCCTGGCATGACATGAAGCCCCACCATGGCATTGATTTTGGGATTCTCCAGGATTCCTGCCTCGATCATGCGATCTGCGCCCGAAGGCTGCCCCCCGGGTGCCCCTTCTTCACAGGGTTGAAAAATAAACACTATAGTACCGGGTATCCTGTCTTTGATCTCAGATAACAGCCTGGCAGATATGAGCACATTGGTCATATGGCCATCATGACCACAGGCATGCATAAAACCCTTATGTTGGGATTGGAATTCAAACCCGGTTTTTTCAATTATCGGCAGCGCGTCCATATCAGCGCGAATTCCAACTACCGGCCGCTCTTTACCCCCTCTCAGTATGGCTTTTATCCCGGTCCCGGCAATTCCCGTATGTACCTCCAGGCCGCACTTCCGCAGGTAATCTGCGATAAACGCCGAGGTTTTGTTTTCCTTAAAGCAAGGCTCAGGGTACTGATGCAAGTGTCGCCGAATTTTTACGGCTTCCGGGAAATATTCATCGGTTCTCTTTTTTAACCAGCCGTGAAAATCAAAGTCGCCAGGATATAAGAAACCGATCGCCATCAACATCAACAACAAATAAAGAAATAGAATTTTTCGTTTCATGTTTTTGCCTATCGTCGTGTCAATTTTTAATTGACGGTGCCTTCGGCAACCAGGGGGGCTTTTTTGAAAAACCGCCCCCCTGGACCCCCCGAAAAACTTTTTATAGCCCT
>WVZO01000077.1:0-25598 GCA_011772425.1 Candidatus Aminicenantota bacterium | reverse complement strand
CGTCCGCCCCGTTTTTCCCAGTGTCCTTGGACCCAGACCATCCCGGGCCTCTTTTTTACCCAGTGACCACTGACCCACACCCAACGGCCATGACGCCACACATGGTGACCGGAAACCCATATATAATTGGGACCGGGTTTAGGAGGTCTCGCTTCCCTGCGGGGCCGCGGCGGCGGTTCGCGCACCGGCCGCGGGGGCGCACAGTTCATCAAACTAAAACTAAATACCAAAACCAACACAAAACCGAACAACTTTTTTAACAATTTCATTTTTCTTCACCTCCCCTAATTAATAATATATTTTAATTTTTTTTGCAAGGCCCTCGGCGAGGGCAGCCGCAGAAGGCGCATACGCGCCATCTAAAGGTTTCCTTACCTGAATCAACCAATCTGAAGAACTCTTTTGCAGTTGATATGAATCGAAAAGAGGACTGTTGCTTCAAACGTTTGGGGAAACCTTAAACTTATCTTTTTACTTTCTTCTCTTCTCGCCTTCGTACCCCATTGGAATCGTATCCTTATGCTTTTAGTTAAGTGCAATGATGCCAGTGGGAAATGCCGAAACGAAGCGTAGTACGATATTTGTCCGCATATTAAAAGTTTTTGTGGGGTCCAGGGGCGGTTTTTTCAAAAGAGCCCCTGGCCGCCGGAGGCAAACAATTTGACCAGTTTTCTCTATTTACAAAAGATAAGGGATGTTTTATAATGATTCAATGAGTGATGAGCAAAGTTACTTACCGGACTGGGCACCCAAAGATGGGGGTGATGCCTTTGCTGTAAGGGTAAAAAAAGGCATTGAAACGCATTCATTTGTAAAAAAAACACCTGCCTCAACACCTAAAAAAAGATCGGAATTGACCGTTGATGAATATGTAAATGGGGTTTTAAAGAACGATAAAACCGTATTGGCCAGGGCCATTACGTTGGTGGAAAGCAATGCACCCGAACATTATGAAAAAGCCCGCGAAGTACTTAAACGCTTATTGCCCCATTCGGGAAAATCATTGCGGGTAGGTATAACCGGTGTACCTGGCGGGGGGAAAAGCATGTTGATTGAAACCCTGGGTTGTCAATTGATTGACCAGGGGCATAAAATCGCTGTACTAACAGTAGACCCCAGCAGCACAATCACCAAAGGGAGTATCTTGGGAGATAAAACCCGGATGGAAAAACTCTCACGTCTCCAGGGGTGTTTTATCCGGCCGTCTCCTTCCGGGGGGACACTGGGAGGCGTCACCCGTAAAACCCGCGAAACCATATTGATTTGCGAAGCTGCCGGGTACGATGTGGTATTAATCGAAACCATAGGCGTGGGGCAAAGCGAAATCGCCGTGCGTTCCATGGTAGACTTTTTTTTGCTGGTGATGATAGCCGGTGCCGGCGATGAATTGCAAGGCATAAAAAAAGGGGTCATGGAATTGGCAGATGCCCTGATGGTAAACAAAGCTGACGGCCGGAACAAAGCCCACGCGCTGCGGGCTAAAAATGAATATGCCATGGCACTGAAATACCTGGCACCAGCCACAAAAGGTTGGGAAACAAAAGCGTATACCTGTTCTGCGCTGACAGGTGAAGGTATCCGGGAAATCTGGGAAAACATTAAAACCTTTGAACGAATAACAAAGCAAACAGGTGTATTCAAAGAAAGGCGGCAGCGCCAATCCATCGATTGGGTCTTTTCCATGATCGAGGACTATCTGAAAGAGAATTTCTACAGTAACCCTTCTGTCCAAAAAGAATTGCCCATTATAAAAGAGAAACTATTAAAGGGAGACCTGCTCCCCACTACGGCAGCCGAAAACTTATTGAAAGCTTATTATTTATCGGAAAAATAAAGTTAGAAATTAAAATAATTTTTGAGTTTTTTGTTGACAGAAAAAATGCGGCTCATTATAATACTAGTTGCTGTCTTAAGGAGTAATATGTAAAATGAACCCAACAGTAACAGCTATTGTTTTTGTTGTAGTCGTGCTTTTAGCGGTTGGTTTTTTGCTGCTGGTGGTGACGTTGGTACCGACGATTATCCAGTTGAAGTCACTTCTGAAGGACCTGGAAAAAACATCGTCGGAAGCCAGGGAATTGGCTGCTAATTTAAAATCAATCAGCGGGAAAGTGGAGGAGGATATTGGCAAAGTGGATCATATCCTTAACTCTACAAAGGAATCCGTAGACGTAGTCAAAAATGCGTTAAAACTGGTAGATAAAAGTTTTATTAAAAAATCTGCCGGATTGCTGGCGTTGATACCGGCAATAAGATTTGGCTGGAATTTAATAAAAAAACATAAACGGAGGTAAAAATGTCTGGAGAAAGAGACGGTTTTTTCGGATTTATCTGTTTCTTAACAGGAGCAGCGATCGGAGCAGGGCTTGCGTTATTGTATGCTCCCCAGTCTGGCGTAGAAACACGAAAAAAGATAAAAGACGTATCGGAAAAGGTGGCGGATGAAGTCAAAGAAAATTATGAGAAACTCACCAAAGAAGCTAAAAAAGCCATTGACCAGGTAAAGGGCACTGCAGAAAAAGCGGTTGATAATGTGAAGTCTTTTATCGAAGGTGCCAAAGAGGGTTTAAAGAAGGAAATCAAAGCGGAAATAAAGGAGGAGACCAAAGCCGAGGCCCCGCCAAAGAAAAAAGCCTGAACCTGAAGCTTTAAAAATAATTCAGTGGAAGCTTATTTCCTGGTGAACGTGCTTGTATGTTTGTATGAGGTAGGTAGACTCCATCGACTATTTAAATGTGTCGCCTCTCAATAGAGAGAAGGGAAACCTTTTAAAGAAAAAAACATTGAAAATTTAACAGGCCCCTGGAATAATCCTGGGGGATATGCTATCATATTAAGTTTTTAATTTAAGTTTTCGAACAGAACAGGAGGAAATGTCATAATGATCACGGATGTCAAAGCAAGAGAAGTCCTGGATTCTCGAGGGAATCCAACGGTTGAAGTGGAAATTGAGCTTGATAATGGCATTAGAGAGAAATTTTCTACCCCCTCTGGTGCGTCTACAGGTTCTCACGAAGCTCACGAACTTCGAGATGGTGACGTAGATCGATATATGGGTAAAGGGGTCACTAAGGCGGTTTCAAACGTTAATGAAATTATCCGGCCCATACTCATAGGTATGGACCCAAAACAGCAGATGATAATTGATAGAACATTGATAGGACTGGATGGAACTCCCAATAAGGGTAAAATCGGCGCAAATACCATGATTGCCACCTCAATCGCTTGTGCTAAAGTGGCTGCTGCGGCTCTTGGCTTAGACCTTTATCGATATTTAGGCGGCCCCGGCGCAAGAGTATTACCAGTTCCGATGATGAACATCATGAACGGAGGAGAACACGCTGATAACAACCTGGATATTCAAGAACTAATGATTATGCCGATTGGTGCTAAGAGTGTTACCCAGGCAATTCGCATGGGGTCCGAGGTTTTTCACACATTAAAAGATGTGCTTAAATCAAAAAAATATTCTACAGGTGTTGGTGACGAGGGTGGATTTGCCCCTGATGTTTCATCCAATGAGGAAGGGCTGTCGTTGATTGTTGAGGCAATAAAAAATGCAGGTTACACACCGGGGAAGGATGTGTCCCTGGCCCTTGATGTGGCTGCCAGTGAACTATGTGACAAAAAAAAGAAAAAGGAGGGAGTATTTGAATATACATTTGCAGCAGAAAAAGATTTTCATAATAAATCGGCTGCCGACCTCATCGAATTCTATCGATATTTAATAGAAAAATTTCCGATTATTTTAATCGAGGATGGCTTTGACGAGGATGACTGGGACGGTTGGGAAATGGCTACCAAAGCCCTGAGCAGTCGTGTCCAACTGGTGGGCGACGATATCTTTGTAACCAATATAAACCGCCTAAAAAAAGGCATACAGCGCGGTATTGGCAATTCGATAATAATTAAATACAATCAAATCGGCACATTAACAGAGACAGTTTGGGTGATAGAAACTGCCAAGAGAGGTGGCTATACGTGTATCATTTCGAATCGTTCGGCGGAAACCGGGGAATCGGTATTGGCGCATCTTGCGGTGGCTTTTAACACCGGACTGATTAAGTGCGGATCGGTTTGCCGGGGTGAGAGAACAGCTAATTATAACGAGTTGATACGCATCGAGGAAAAATTGGGAAAAGATGCCCTGTTCGAGGGTCTCTCAGCTCTGTACTCCGTGAATACGTGAATAGATGAATAATCCACTTCGACAAGGTGGGTCTGTCAATTACATATTTTTATAATCGTTGAGGGGAGGATGGCCTCATGATAGATAAAAATCATCCAATCAATGATATGATTAATCGTGTAAACGAAGGGAAACTCCAGTTGGGAGAGGCCATTGACACGGCTTTTATGATGGATATCTGGAAACGTTTTACCCCCACTCAAAAAAAAGAAATCGTGGATTATTTCAATGAAAATTTAAATTGGAATGACCTGGAAAATGCAAGCAATGCTCACCGGTTCCTTTTTATTTACAGCGGGTTAAAAGTAGAAGATTTGGTGTATCATGTCAATCCAAAAGAGTCTGGTAAAATTCTCAAAATCGTATTGGACGCTTATCCGGATGGGTGTAAGTCCAGTATAATAGCCAATGCATTTCGCCTCTATGTTGACGATTTGATGTCCGGGCAGCCCCTGGGAGAAGAAGATTTAAAAAGCATTGTTCGCTATCTTGAACGCGCAATATCATTGATCCCGGACAGCGCTCAAAAAGAATTGAAAGAAATGATTTATCTTTTAGAACATTCTGCAAATCTTATGTTACTGGAAAAGTTGCAACAAGGAAATAAAAGCGCTTTTCATCTCGAATATAACCCCAGGGAGTTAATAATAAATTCGACAAACCGGTTAAGGGATATTTTGAATCGATTAAGTCCGGGAGAGGATCCGGTTAAATGGGCAAATATTGCTCTCTCGCTTGTCTTTTGCCTGTTATATGAAAATCCTGCACCGGAAAAAAATCTTGATGAAGCCTTAACTCTGTGCAACTCCATGTTAAATATTCCTGTTGAAAAACTCCCCGATTTCAATTGGGGGCTGTTATACCACAGCTTTGGTATGATTTATAACGAATATCCCGGAGGTGATCGGTCTAAAAACATGAAAAAATCTATCGATTCCTATGAAAAAGCACTTCAATACCGGACCAGGGAATCAGACCCTTACAATTGGGCAATGACCCAGAGTAACCTGGGAAACAGCCGTATGGACTTACCGGGAGGAGATTTCGAAGATAACATTAATAGTGCCATCGAATGTTATGAGAATGCCCTGGAGGTCCGAAAAAAAAACAAATACCCTTACGATTGGGCATTTACCACCGTATTATTGGGAGTCGCATATTCGGAACGAGGGAAAATAAGGGAAAATATTGAGGATTTAAAGAAAGCTGAAACGTGCTATAAAGAAGCACTCTCAATATTTAAAGAGGAGGTTAATCCCCATATATACTATGCAGCGCTGGGCAATTTGGGGGCCAACTATCTTTTTATTTACAACATAGACAGGGATAAAGGGAATTTATCAAAGGCCCGGGATTGTTCTAATAAGATACCACAAAATGTAAAAGAACTTAGTCCCAATCTTTACGTTAGGTCTCGCTTAAGATTGATCAATCTCTATTTATTGGAGGCAGATTCAAAACTGGATGATTCCATCGATAATCTGTTGTCCCAATTGGAAAATACGTTCAAGGAAGAAAAATTTTCACCGGTATTGTATGGGTTTTACAGGTCTCAAGTCGGTAAATATTGGAAACAGCGATTTTTGAACCGGGAGTTAAGTGCCGGGAAGAATAAGAGGGATATCAATGAAGTCTATAAAAAAGCGGTTGATGCCTTGAAAGAAGCAATGGAAACCTATGCCGGTTTGAAAGATTTCAGTGGAATATTAGATACCTGTGATCAGCTTATTGAAATATACGATAAAAAGGGCATGATTGCCGAAGTTATCGAGATGTGTAAATATGCCATCGATATCACAGAGAAGGCAAGGCTGTACAAAGTAGTCGAAGATGCCAAAAGTTTTGAAATGAGCAGGAACATACGTTTCTATTTCCGGTTATTCCAGTTGTATATGGATCAAGGTTCACCGGTTAAAGCGCTCCAGGTGGCAGACAGGATTAAATCGCGGGCACTTTTAGCGGGGATCTATGATCGCAGGATAATGCCGGATGATATAGCTGCCAGAGAATATGCTGAAGAATACTGGAATTTAATATCGCAGCAAAGAAAGTTATTATCTGAGCTAAGCAATCGAAATGAAGTGCGCAGATCGAAAATTTCATTGAATAGAATATTAGTACCGGACCTCCGTCATCTGGCGGATGAACCGGGAGAATTAGATGCCCGAATCGATGATGTCGAGCGAAAACTGTCCCACTGCCTGGGGAAACTGGTGGAAACAGATCCCAAATACGTAGAGCAACTGCATGGGTACAAATTTCCTGATCTCGATGATTTTTTTAGAGTTCACCCGGATACCGGCTTCATTACCTTTCAGCATTCATTAAGAGGCGTTTATTTCCTGTATATTTCTGCAAATCCATCGGAAGATGAAGACGGGTATAAGATGGCGTACGATTTTTTTAAATATAAAGAAATGGAACCCTTAAATAATCTGGTTGATACCTGGTTTAAAGAATACGACCAATTCAAACGCGACCCAAAAAAGAGATATGGATATGAAAGAGTTAAAAATCGGTTGAACGTGATGTTGACATCCTATGGAGAAATTATCGGATCGAGAATTATAAACGATTTCTATAAGAAAAGAATAAAACATCTTATATTCGTCTCTAACCGGGACAATCATTTAATACCTTTCTCCGCGATAAGGATTTCCGAACGATTGCTGGATGACTCCGGTAAACCAAAATTTCTTATTGAACTTTTCGATAAGATTACCATTTTACCTAACCTGGCGATGGTAGATAAAATAAAAGAACGCCAGGACAGGAAACCTCTAAAAATAACTGCCGCCACCTACTCACCACCAAAAAATCCCCTGCCTCACTGCAAATGGGAACTCGCCGGCATTAAATCTCTATTTGGAGGAAATATAAAAAAATGGGATGGCTCCACCGATGAAATTTCAGCATTCATAGAATACGCCAATCAATCGGATATTCTGCATATTTCTGCTCATGGTTTAACAGTTATTGTCGATTATCATCAATCACATATTTTACTTGGAGATAAAATACATTTCACCTACTCCGATATTCTAGATAAAATAAAACTTACGAGTAATTCGCTGGTTACCCTGGGATCATGTGAGACCGGTTATACTCCCAACCGGGTCAAACGAACGGCATGGGATGAATATGTAGGCATCGACAGTGCTTTTTTGCAAGTGGGAGCCAAAGCCGTTATATCAAGTATATGGTTGGCCGATGACCGGGTGACGGCCCTGTTGATGTATCTCCTCTATAAGAAAATCAAAACCGAAAACATGTCACCTGCTGACGCTTTATGCGATGCACAGAGAAATATATTAAATGAATCCTGGAAATCGGATGGGACGATCGATGAATTTAATCGCTTCTTTATTGCTCATCCCGGTAAAGTAAAGATAAGTGAGTTAAGTACAGTAGAGGATTTCTCTCATCCCATGGAGTGGGCCAACTTTAAATATTTAGGAATAACATAATGTTAGCTGTAGAAGATAAGGAGTAAATTTATGAAGAAGTCAAACCTTAAGCTAGACAGGCTGGCTGGTTTTAAAAGACGCCCGGCACCCGTTCTTTTCGTCATCATGGATGGTTTCGGCCTTCGGGAAGAAACCAGCGGCAATTGTGTTTATTTAGCTAAAACACCCAATATTGTTTTTTTGACTGAATGGACCCAAGAACGAAATTTGTATACTCAACTTAAAGCTCATGGGAAAGCGGTTGGTATGCCTACGGATAAGGATATGGGAAACTCAGAGGTAGGACATAATGCCCTGGGCGCTGGCAGGATTTTTAGCCAGGGTGCCAGGTTAGTGAATGAGGCGATCGAGGATGGTTCAATATTTAAAACAGACTTGTGGGAAAAGCTCACCAATTTAGAAGAAAATAATACCATTCATTTCATCGGTTTGTTATCTGATGGAAATGTTCATTCTCACATCTATAATCATCTTTTCAAACTATTAGATGAATTGGCACGCATAAGAGTCAAGAAAGTTCGCATTCATACCTTACTGGACGGTCGAGATGTCCCTTCATGGACTGCGGCAAAGTATATTAATGACCTGGAAAAAAAGTTGAAAGAATTGAATCAGCAATTCAATGTCGATTTTCGCATTGCCAGCGGCGGAGGGCGTATGCGTGTGACTATGGACCGGTATGAATCGTGTTGGAAAATTGTCAAAAGAGGGTGGAATGCTCATGTCCATGGGAAACCGCAAAAGTTGTGGTTTCGCGGTTATAAAGGCCGTTTCACCACTGCAATAGAGGCTGTGAAAGCGGTAGAAAAAGTAGTGAAAAAAGAAGCAGCAAAGTTAAAGAAAGAGCGTAATGAGCAACATGCACCTTCCTTTGTCATTGTCGATGAAAAAAATGAACCGGTTGGTAAAATACTGGAGGGTGATCGTGTGATCTTTTTCAATTTCCGCGGTGACCGGGCCATCCAGATTTCAAAAGCCTTCGAGGAGCCAGTTTTTAATAAATTTAAACGCGGTAATTATAAAGCGGGAAGTGTAGAATATGCCGGGATGTTACAATATGATGGCGATTTAAAAATTCCCAAACAATTTTTAGTTCCTCCACCACAAATAGACAAAACCATCAGTCAATATCTTTGCGCGGAAGGAATTACCCAGTTTGCCTGCGCCGAAACCCATAAATACGGGCATGTTACCTATTTCTGGAATGGTAATAATTCCGGCTATATCGATGAAACACTTGAAACCTACGTTGAAATCAAATCCGAACCTTCCAATATAATAGTCAGTCACCCTGAAATGAAAGCCGATGAAGTATGTGATAGAGTAATAAAAGCACTTGAATCCCGGAAACATCAATTCATCAGGGTCAATTTTGCCAACCCGGACATGGTGGGCCATGAAGGGAATTTAGAAGCAGGCATTCGCGCAGTCGAAATCGTAGACAAATCAGTGGGACGGCTAAAGGATGTTATCACAAAGTTAGACGGCATCATGATCGTTACTTCAGATCATGGCAATATTGAAGAGCTTGTTGGAGATCGTAGGACATCACACACCCTTAACCCGGTGCCTTTCTTCATCTGGGACCCCCAATATAACAATGAGTATGTAATAAATGATGAGGTGAAAGTACCTCAACTTGCCAATGTTGCAGCCACTTTAATGAACTTCCTGGGATTCGAAAAACCAGAGGATTACTTTGAATCCCTGGTTAAATTTAAATAAGTGAATCGTATTCTTCTTTTTTTATTCAATCACAGGGACCAGGTCCCGATGACAGTTTGAAATTGAAACAATGACAGGTACCTGGTTCCGATGATAGTCTGAAATTAAAACTATGACAGGAACCTGGTACCGATGATAGTTTGAAATTAAAACTATGACAGGAACCTGGTCCCGATGATAGTTTAAAATTGAAAGTATCACAGGGACCTGGTTCCAATGACAGTTTGAAATTGAAAGTATCACAGGGACCTGGTCCCGATGATTGATTTAAATCCGGTTGATGTCTCAAAAAGATGCATGTTAATTGATTTTTTGCCTTCGGCGACCAGGGGGGCTCTTTTTATAAAAACTGCCCCCCTGAACCCCCCGCAAAAACTTTTCATACACGGTCAGCCTGTATTACGTGGTTTGCAACATCGTGCCTCATTGGAATCATCGCTCTCTGCTCATCTGATTTACAGATACACTGATTTACTGACTCACTGATATACTGACCTTCGGTTTTCTTATCTTCTCACCTTCTCGTCCCTTCGCATTTTTACCGCATTGTAAATGCCTTCGCGGTTTATTTTCTATACATTACAGAGAAAACAGCGGCAGTGGGCACGTGGAAAAATGGCCGCTTATTTTTCTTCGCTGGTGTGTTTTTTAGTTACCGCCACCTTTGAGATAGCTCTGACAATGCACCGATGCAGTCAGACCAATCGTGCAGCATTGCAGGATCAAAATCGGCACCATTCGGCCAAACCAACGTATGAACCTCAGGATCGAGTCGTACCTGGTTAAATATAGTCAAATCACGCAGAGGTTCATACAAATCCCCCTTCAAAATCGGACGGAAGTCTATTTCCCGGGTAGTTTGATCGTCAAATTCCACTTGAAGTGTGTAAGGGGCTGATATCTTAAATGAAACAACACGGTATATCGAATGTGTCATGGTTCAACTCCTCCTTATTATTGCAAAGGATCAATTTTCGCAGGAGGCTGCCCATTTTGAAGAAGCTCCCAGTTTTCAAGCAATTCTGTTTGGTGCAGTTCAGCCCACGCTTCGACAAGTCGTTGTTGACGCCGAGGAAGTTTTCCTGCAATCAGTTCAATCGTTTCAATATTGTAAATGGCAACTGAATCCTGGTAATATGCGTGAAAGTGTGGGTAATTATGTTTTTCACCGGCCTCAACGTACATGCGAATAATAATTCCAAAAAATCGGGCTATTTCTGGCATTAATGCACTCCTTACACCACAAATATTACTGCTTATCTTCGATTTTGTCAACTCGTTGATTTTCACCGGTTACAACAACAAATGTGATTATCTTAAAGATGATCTCTCGTACCGCACGGGCACTCAATTAGCGCGTCATAACTTACAAGCCCTTTGACGCACCTAAACGATTCGCGTCCCTTCGCGGCTCCCAAAAAAAACTTGCATTTAACAAAAATAAATGGTAAGTATAATACCTTTGCCGGGTGATAAAAGTGGACAAATACATTACTGTTAAAGGCGTAAAAACCAATAACCTGAAGAACATCAATGTCAAAATCCCCAGGGAAAAAATCACCGCAATCGTCGGCGTCAGCGGCGCCGGCAAAACCTCCCTGGCTTTCGATACCATATACGCCGAAGGGTATTTGCGCTACATCGAATCCATTTCACCCTATATCCGGCAATTCCTGGATAAAATCGAAAAACCCCCAATGGAAAGCATCGAAGGTCTACCACCAGCGATTTCCTTTAAACAAAAAAAACCGGCCAAGAATCCCCGCTCCATTGTCGCTACCTCACTGGATATCTACGACTACTTGAGAATCCTCTATGCCAAAATCGCGGATTTCTACTGCCCCAACTGCGGCAAGCCAATAAAAAAATACTCCATCGATGAAATCATCTCAGAACTCCTGGAAAAATATAAAGGAAAAATCGACGTCTGCTTCGCATACAACGGCGAGGTGGCCTTCCTGGTCAACCGCGGTTACTATTTCCATATGGACAAAGGCACTAAAAAACGAATCGATCACACGGTAAAAGATAAATCCATTCACGTCCTGATCGACACCATTGAGATAAATACCGAAAACAAAAGCCGGCTGTTCGAAGCATTGGACAAATCCATCCAATTTGGGAACGGTTCGGCTTTAATTTTTTATAAAAACAAAAAAGTCATTTTTCCTGCCGACCTGTACTGCCATGGCTGCGAAAAGCATTACCCACCGCCGGATGAGCATTTGTTCTCTTTTAACAGTCCCAAAGGCGCCTGCCCCATTTGCAAAGGCTTTGGCGATATCCAGACACTGGACCCGGAATTAATTTTCGATCCTGAGCGTTCCCTTGCGCAAGGGGCGGCACTCCCTTTTAATTCCCCGGCCACGCGGCAATATGGAAATTCAATACTGCAATACGCCCGGGAAAAAGGAATCGATACCCATCAACCGGTAAAATTCCTGGCTAAAGAAGAAATAGATTCCCTGATGGAAGGAGATGAATTTTTTGCCGGGATCAGGGGCTTTTTCGACTGGCTCAAAACCAAAAGCTACAAAGTCCAGGCACGGGTGTTTATCAGCCGGTATACCTCTTATAAACCCTGCCACCAATGCGGCGGCAGCCGGTTGAATCACCTGGCTCGCTCCTTTAAAATTAAAGGAAAAAGTATTACTGATTTCCTCTCCCTTTCGATTCAACAGGCCAGGGATTTTATGCATTCGCTAAATCCCGATGAATACAAAAACCTTGTCTCAGCCGACGTGTTTACCGACATGCAAACACGCCTGGAATTCCTGGTGGACACAGGTCTTTCCTATATCCACCTGGACCGCCTCACCTTTACCCTTTCGCGAGGCGAATTCCAGCGCATTAACCTTGCCTTTATCCTAGGGGCCAGCCTTTCCGACTCCTTATTGATCCTGGACCAACCCTCCTCTGACCTCCATCCCTACGACTATGAAAAATTGGACAGCTTTTTAACCCGTTTAAAACACAACGGCAACACATTATTGGTTATCGAGCACAACCGGGATATTGTGAAACACTGCGACCATGTGCTGGAACTGGGTCCCCTGTCCGGTGAGAAAGGTGGGGAATTGGTTTTCAGCGGTGGTAAAGACGATTTTTTTACTCCCCCGGATGAAGCCACAGCCACAATCACCCAGAGGCATTTCAACCAGGCGATTTTACTGAAAAAAATCAAAAAAAACCTCAACCAGTGGCTGCACTTTGAACATGCAGATACCCATAACCTGAAACATTTTGATTTTAAAATCCCCTGGAACGCTTTTACTGTGATTGCTGGAGTCAGTGGTGCGGGAAAAACCACGCTGCTCTACAATGAAATGTACCTCAAATCCGTATCTGCCTCAGCAAGCACCAGAAGAATACCTAAAGGAGAAAAAATAAAGGAAATCATTTTTATTGACCCGGGTCTCCAACGAATTCGCTCCAACACTATCGTTGCCGGTTTCTTTGATGTATTTAGCGCCATCCGGGAAATATTTGCCGGTTTAAAAGAAAGTCACCTGCTTCATTATACCCCGGGCCATTTTTCTTTTAATTCTTCCCTTGGACGCTGCGAACACTGCAAAGGCAAAGGGTACAGCGAAATTGAAATGCAATTCTTACCAGCGGTGAATCTCACCTGCAGCCACTGCAATGGAACAGGATTCAAACCGGATATCCTGAAAATCAAGTACAGGGAATGGAATATCAAGGAAATTCTTGATCTAAGTATCCATCAATTTATCCAGAAGGCGGCGGATGATTTACCGGGTCCCCGGAAAGAAATCCTGAAAAATATTGCAGATAATGGCCTGGGATATGTGAAATTGGGGCAGCGGCTAAAAACCTTATCTGCCGGAGAACTCCAGCGGATTAAATTGATAAAATATTTGAACCTGAAACAAACCGGCACACTGTTTCTGATCGACGAGCCCACGTTTGGCATGCATCCCTATGACATAAAAATGGTAAAACAATTGATCAATAAACTATTGACCCAGAAAAACACCGTAGTGGCAGCCGAGCATAATGTCAATCTTATTGCCCATGCAGATTATATCCTCGAACTGGGTCCCAAAGGCGGAGATCAAGGAGGATACCTGGTCTTCCAGGGAACCCTGCCCGATATCATGGCAGCTCCACACAGCATAACCGGGCATTATCTGAAAAAAAATTTAAAAAGGACTTGACAAATAGTGCAAAACCCTATAAATAATAACCCTAACTCAAAAATAAGGAGTAAGGCATGGAACAACTTGAAGTTATGTCCTGGAAAACACTCGACGCCATCAAACAGGCTGCTCAGATTCATGAAACCATGGGAGACCTTGATACCAATGAGCAGATGGCTATATTCTGCTCCATTGAGGAAGACTTTTTCGAATTGTATTACAGCGAACTGGAGAGTAATTACATCCGTCATTTTGAGGATGAAGAAGAGATGTTTAAATATTTGGATATACGAAAAAATGAATTCGGAGAAGATGAGTACGAAATGGACTACTATGACGAAGAAGACGAGGACTATGATGAGGATGAAGGCTACAGCGATTTCAGCATCAGGGATGAAGATGAGGACGAGTTCTAATTCACTCCAGGGCAGATAATGGGATTAAGCATTAAGCGTTAGGCGCTGCGATTTCATTTACAGGCCAATGGGGCGACCAGAGGAAAAAAAGAAATGGGTGGATTACTCTACAGTGGGACTCATGTTCCCGGCTTCCATCGCCGTGGGATTGGCCATCGGTTATTTCCTGGACAAACTGTTCCATACGTCTCCATACCTGCTGATTATTTTTACCTTATACGGCATTGCTGCCGGTTTTGTCAACCTCTTCAAAGTCACCAAAATACATGACAAATCAAAGAAAAACAAAAACAACCAACACATGACAAATGATAAAGACCAAATGACCAATGACCAATGACTAATGACCAATCAACCAGCATGTCCAGTTCCCATATCGTTAAACGGCTTATTAAAGTCTCTCTCTGTTCAATGGTTATCCTCATGGCCGTCATTTATATTTGGACAGGAAATGGTTTTTATAGTATAATATTTCTCCTTGGAGGAATTATTAGTATTTCGGGCTTTTTACTGATGACAAAAATGACGGACAGGGTGTTGAATCGAAGGAAAAAGATAGAAAAGTGGCTTTTTTTCCTGGCAGGATTTATTAAATTGGCAATTATAGCCGCAGTATTCTACCTGGTATCCCGAATTTCTGAAACAGCGGTGCTGTTCCATATCCTGGGTCTTTCTATTATCCTTATTTCCGTTTTAGTGGAAGGAATATATCAATTTTACAGGAGTGCTGCAAATGGAAGAGCATAAGTTGATTATTGTTGAATTGGTAAATGGCTTTCTCAGATGGACAGCGGGGATTTTGGGGTTCCCCGTAAAAGAAGGGATGAAGATTCTACCCAATCATATCGTCATGGCAATGATTGTGACAGGAGTCATTATTCTCTTCTTCAAATTAAACGTGAAGAATCTCTCTGTAAGAGAACCGGGCAAGATGCAGAATTTCCTGGAGATGATTTATCGATTTTTTCAATACCTGGTGGACGATATGATCGGCCATGAGGGGCGTAAATTTATCCCGGTCCTGGCTACCCTGGGATTGTTTATCGCGGTCTCCAATTTACTGGGATTGCTTCCGGAAATGGAGTCTCCCACAGCCAAACTTAACACCACCGTAGGATGCGCAATTTTCATATTTTTTTACTACCATTACCAGGGAGTCAAAAAACATGGGCTCTGGGGTTACATCAAAACCTTTATGGGCCCGGTATGGTGGTTGGCGTGGTTGTTTTTCCCCATTGAAGTGGTTTCGCATTTCTCACGGCCCTTATCATTGTCCATGCGTCTGTTTGGAAATATATTCGGGGAAGACCTGGTGATTATTATTATTGCTTCCCTTGTACCCTTTGTGGCGCCCCTGCCAGTGATGGCCCTGGCTGTGTTTACTTCTCTTCTCCAGGCCTTTATTTTTGTCATGCTGTCTACCATCTACCTGGCCGGAGCCATGGCAGAAGAACACTAACTACGCACATTAATATAAAGAAGGAGAAACATACATGAAAACCAAATTTATGTTAATTACCATTTTTATTCTGCTCCTGACGATTCCTGTTTTTGGACAGGAAAAGAAAGTAGAAGATGCATCCCCCCTGTTTTTATGGTCCATTATCATTGGCGGCATCGCGTTGTGCCTGGCAGCCATTGGCGGAGCCTGGGCTCAATCCACAGCCCTCCAGAAAGCCGTGGATAATATCGGCAGAAACCCGGCTGCCGCGGATTCCATCAGGGGTGTATTGATCATCGGCCTGGCCTTGATTGAATCCCTGGTCATTTACGTGCTGCTGGTTGATCTCATCATTTACTTCGTTAAATGGGGTACTTATACCTGGTAGGAAAATTTAACGGTTAACCACAGGGTACACAGGGGGCACAGGTGACTTGTGCTTCCTGTGTTCTTGTGCCTTTTATGGTTCATGATTATAAAACATAAACAAAAAATGTCATTGACGTTGAAGGAACTCAATATCCCGAAAAATCTTTGGCTGGCCCTCAAACAATTTTTTAAAGAAGACGGCCTGGATAAAATCAGCATCCTGGCCTACTACTCCATATTTTCATTTTTCTTTTTACTCACGTTCTTTACGTTTCTTTTTACCAAATATTTGGGTGACCCTGACACCGCACTTAAAACGACATACCCTTTTTCCCCGGATTTTTTCTCAAAGATTTCCCCGGAAATATTAGAAAGATCTGCCCAAATCTCCACCAAACTGGAAGAAATTGGCATTTTCGGTATCACGGCTTCCTTATTCCTGGGGTTCCTGGTCATTATGAAAATCGTTCAATACGTCAATGTCATGTTCCATGTGAACTTAAAAGCCAAAAAATCAGAAAAGGGATTCTGGGTAAGACGAGTCAGTGAATTCAGTTTGCTCCTGCTTATCGGTTTGTTAATGGCGGTATCTTTCCTGATCACCGGCATTATCTCAACGGTCACGACACTTTTTCAAAAAAACGGATTTTTAGCCAGCCATATTAACCCGGAATTTATCGAATCCATTAACACGTTTCTTCTCAAGTATACACTTCCTTTTTTAATTACCTTTATGTTTTTTTTTATTATATACAAATGGATACCGGAAAAAATCGTTTATATCAAAGGTGCACTTATTGCTGCAATCATATCCACTATTTTGTGGGAAATCCTCAAAAGGGTATACACGTTATACATGATCAAGCTTTCCATATTTGGAAAAATCCAGGGCCCCATTATAGCGGTTATCCTGTTTGGTTTTTGGATGGAGTTATCCATGGGCATCCTGCTCTATGGTGCCAAGTTAGCCTATCTATTTGATAAGGAAAAGGGAAAACATGATCAGCTTAAAAGAGATAACGCAGACGATTGACGGCAAACTTAAAGGTGACCCGGACTTGCGGATCACCTCTGTCAATTCAATCGATAAAGCCAATAAAGACGAAATTTCTTTTTCTGTTGAAGATACGATTGATACCGAAAAAGTGAAAGCAGGGGCATTGATTGTTAGCAAAGACAGCAAGATTCGTTATCCCAATTTGATATACGTAGCACACCCCTATGCGGCATTTGCCCGGTTATTGGAATTATTTTTCCCGCACCGAAGATTTAACGAAACGATTGATCCCAATGCGTATGTGGCGGATAGTGCGGTTATCGGTAAAAACGTCAGCATAGGGATTTTTTCTTATATCGGTGACCGGTGCGTCATCGGGGATGCTTGTGAAATTCATGCGGGGGTCAAGATTTATCACGATGTAAAAATCGGAAAAAATTGCCTGGTTTACTCCAATGTCGTGATCCGCGAAGGCGTGGAAATCGGTGACAATGTTATTATCCAGCCCGGGGCCGTGATTGGTGCCGACGGGTTTGGATTTACCCGTTTAGCAGACGGGACACCGGTAAAAATACCTCAAAAGGGAAACGTGGTAATCGGTAACAACTGTGAAATCGGTGCCAATACCTGTATCGACCGTTCCACCATTGAAGAGACCCGATTAAACGATTATATTAAACTGGATAATCTTGTGCAAATCGGGCACAATGTCAGGATAGGGAAAGGTACGGCCATCGCAGCTCTTTCCGGTATTTCCGGGTCTGTAGAAATTGGAGAGAATGTCATCATGGGGGGGCAGGTAGGGGTTGCCGACCACGCTAAAATTACCGATGAGGTAATGGTGGCTGCCAAAACCGGTATCCACGGCCATGTTAAAAAAAAGGGGATAATAGCGGGGATACCCTATCAAGACCTCAGTAGTTGGAAAAAGAGTTATGCAATCTTTAAAAACCTTGAAAAATACATTGAACGAATCAAACAATTAGAGAAAAAAATAAAAAAGTACGAAATGGAGGAAGATAAATGAAACGATCCTTTATTACAGCGTTTATCCTGTTTTCCTGTTTCGCTTTATCGCTGGGGGCTGCCCCTCAAATCAAGTTTGAAAGCACAGAACTTGATTTCGGTGAAATCGAAGCCGGCAAAGTGGTAGACCTGGAATTCAAATTTGAGAACACAGGTGACGAAGTCCTGGTCATCAAAAACATCGCTGCCAGCTGCGGCTGCACCACTACCAAACTGGAAAAAAAGGAATATCAACCCGGTGAAAAAGGCACAATTCCTGTGAAATTTTACTCCCAGGGATACAATGGCAGAGTACTCAAAACCATCACGGTGGCAACCAATGACAAAGAAAACGTCTATACTCGGCTGCGAATTACCGGGAAAGTCAATTTGACAAATTTTGCCGCCCTTGAAATCATTGGAGGTGACCGGATTGATTTCAAAGAAGTCATGATGGGACAGGATTACTCGGAAACCGTCAAATTAAAAAATTCCGGTACCATTGACCTCAGGCTTGTCGAAGTCACCCACAGCCCGGATGTCTACCCTATATTTAAAAAGAAAGTGTTGAAACCGGATGAAGAAAGTGAAGTTAGAATTGTCTTCACCCCCATGCAGATAGGACGCTTTGCTACGTTTATCAAGCTGCGCAGCAATGCCTACAAGCAGCGATTGGTGATTATTAAAGTCAGTGCCGTGGTCAAGTAAGTATTCAGTACGGAGGGCAATAGGTGTTTCAGAGTGCCTGTGCGCAGAAAAGTTTGCTTGAACGCAACCAAAATTAGGCTGTGCAAGACCTAAATATGCTGGCACGCAACCTAAATTAGGTGGTGGAAGAGCTAAATTTGCTGACACGCAACCTAAATTAGGTCGTGCAAGGGAAAAAGGGGTCAGTCAAGAAATCACTTTCATTTTTTTAGTTCATAACTATATTTTACCACCACCAGGTCATCCTCTTCATCGGTCTCAGTAAAATACATATATCTTCCACTGATCAATTTTGGTAATTCTTTCAAATGGATGCTTCCCAGGTATTCACCGGAAAGTTTGAACACGTCAACGGGGTAAGGCGACTCCTCTTTCAAGGTATCCTCTTTTACTCTAAAAACAAACAAGTAATCCCTGGAGATAAGGATTTCACGTAAAAAATTCTTATATTTTGGTATCCCGTCGATAAACTTATTTTTTACCGAAGGTGGCCAATCTTTGATATCTTTGATCTCTTTAATGAATTTATCCTTTTCCTTTGAACTGATCTTATCAGGGGAAACATTCCGTTTGAATTTTCTGATAACCTTCCCCTCTTTTAAGAGCAAAATTTCATATTTATTAGTAATGGCCGCAGCTGCATAACCGTTAAAATATCCAAAAAGCAATCCAGGTGTAAATTCAGGAAAGGACAATGTATAGCGTATCTCGTCATTGCCTACCACCTCCCAGTCCGGCCTGGACAAAAGGTCCTTGTTAACGATTTTTAGGTCCTGATCAACTATAACCTGATGGCGGCGTCTGTCTGGTTTTTGCAGTTCCGCATAAAACAGGGCACCCCCAGCATATTTAACTTTAAAGGTATGCCCAAATTTTGCTGCTAAATTGATTTTTTTTAGAAATTTAGCTTCCCTGGTAAAAATAGACACTTCATTCATTATCTCCGTGACAATAATCCCTAACTTTTTTGAAAAATAGACCCTGGCGGACATTTTGAAATCTCCGGGACCTTCTCCTTTTTGACCAAAGCCTGTCAGAAATTTTCCAGTTGGAGAAAATTTGTAAACTTTGTATGCTTTATAGTCCATCACATAGAAATTTTCTTCATCGTCTTCGCATATTGATGAAATTGCGTAAAATGTTACATCTTTTTTCCCCACCTGGACTGTCTTTTTTAAATTCATTTGGATAGTATTTTCAGCGTTTAACATCGCCGATATCAAAAAAATCATTAAGATCGATATCATAATTCTCATTTTTCCTCCTTCTTCTTTTATTAAATCATAATCATATCAAACCTTGCCAGCCTTTTCAATTGGCATCGGTCATATTTATAAATTGCTAAGAATAAGGTGCCAGCCAAGAAAATATATTTGTGGTGTTAGGGAGAACAAATTCAACAAACGCAACTCCCGCGCCGTCTAGTTATGATTCAATCGTATTTCAAGCATATTGGAGGAAGTGAAAAGGTGACTGACAAAAAATCTCTGACCGTAACATTTAAGCTGCAAGCTCCAGCAGTTGTTAGCACCAGCGCCAGCCTCAAGCACCAGCTTTTATCTTTAGCTGGGGCTTGCGGCTTGTGGCTGGAGCTTAATTGCCCAACAAGTCCTATTTCTAACCAAGCATCTTTAAAAATTCGGTTTCATCAATTATTGGAATATCCAATTTTTTGGCTTTATCCAACTTTGATCCCGGGGAAGCACCAACCAACACATGGGTGGTTCTGGTAGACACCGAACCCACCACCTTGCCCCCGCGTTTTTCTATCTCCTCAGCAGCCTTTGAGCGGGGATTAAAATGCTCAAAAGACCCGGTAATGACCCATACCTGGTCTTTAAACGTCAATGCCTCTGCCTCTTGCGGTTTTTCAACCCTCTCTTCAAAACTCAAACCGATCTTTCTTAGCTCTTCAATAAGGGCCAGATTCTCCGGGTCAGTAAAATGCCGGATCACTAACTGACCCATAATCTCTCCAAATCCCTCAATATTTGAAAAAATCTCCACATCTCTGCGTGATGCCGCTTCAATAATCCGGTCCATAGAATAAAACCCGTTCTTGATCAGGTCTGACACCGCAGACGTGCCCAGGCCGTCAAACCCAAGAGAGGTTAAGACTTTTCGGAATGGCTTCTTTTTGGAATTCTCAACACTCTTTTTTATATTAGCGATTTTTTTCTCTTTGAAACCCTCCTCATTCAGTAATTCATTATAATCAAAGGTGTAGAGATCAGGGATTCCCTTGATGTATCCTTTATCAAAGAGAAACGCAATGGTTTTCCACCCCAGGGTATCGATATCCATCTGGTCTTTGGCCGCGAAGTAGCTAATGGAACGTTTAATTCGCTCCGGGCATTCGCGGTTTTTACAGAAATGATGGGCACCGTCTTTTACCAGGCTGGATAAGCAGAAGGGGCAGGTCTCCGGGAATTTAAAAATCGACGGATGGTCCGGGTCTTTTTCGATCACTTTTTCCACGGCCGGGATAATATCTCCCCGTTTTGAGATACTCACCGTATCTCCACTGCCCAATTCCAGCATATCAATGTATTCCTGGTTATGAAGCGTTGCCCTGGCCACGGTACTTCCTGCGATTTTGACAGGTTCCAGGATGCCCACCGGTGTGACCCGGCCATTGCGGCCCACCTGGACCTGGACATCCAACAGCCGCGTTTGAGCTGTGGGGGCATCGAACTTAAAGGCAAGCGCCCACCTGGGATGATGGGCAGTATAACCCAGGCCATCCCGCACATCCAGTTCGTTTACCTTAATCACCAGGCCATCGATCTCGTAATCCAACCGGTTCCGCTCACCCAGTCGCTCTCTCACATAGTCAGACAAATCCCCAATATGCCCGGCGGCGATTTCAGGCAGCTTTCCCTGTACAGTTGCAACCATATTTTTGCTTGCGGAGAAAAACCCCATGTTTCTATTAATGCGAAACCCCAGTTCTTTTAGCCTGGAAAGGATTAAAATATGGTCATTGGTAAAGGCGGTTTCAAAAAAACCTTCATAGGAAAAGATATTGAGCGGAACCTTTGCCACCACAGAGGATTTGATGTTACGCAAAGAACCGGCAGCCAGGTTCCTGGGGTTGGCGTATTTGTTTTCAAAGGTCTGGTTGTACGTACCGAAATCGGATTTTTTTATAAAAATTTCGCTCCGGACCGCGAAATTCGACGTTTCTCCTGTAACCAGGGGCACCTGCTTAATGGTACGGACATTTTCGATTACATCGTTTCCCACAACGCCGTTGCCCCGGGTAAGGGCGGATTCCAGGCTGCCGTTTTTGTAATACAACACAATGGACGCCCCATCGATTTTTTCTTCCACCACGAAACTCAACGCTTGACCGGCATTGTTAATGGTTTTGCTCACCCATTTCTCCAGTTCTTCAATGGTGTATTGTTTATCCAGGCTCAGCACCGGAAGGGTGTGTTCTTTTTCAGGAAAGGTATTGTCCAGGTCCGAACCCACCCGTTTAGTAGGAGAGTTTGGCCAGGCAAGCTGCGGGTATTTTTTTTCCAGTTCCACTAATTCGTCAAAAAGGCGGTCGTATTCCAGGTCAGAAATTTCGGGTTCTGCTTTGACGTAATAAAGGTGCTGGTGTCTCAGTAATTCTGTTGACAACTGCTCAATACGTTTTTTTATATCCATACATTAATTATAAATAAGAACCAAAAAACGGTCAAGCCCCCTGCGCCCCTCGGCGAGGCGCATAGCGTGACGGGCCAAAGCAGGCGCATCCGGGCCATCTAAAGGCTTGCTTCCCTGAACCAACCAGTAGGATAACCGCTTTTGGAGTTGATGAGAATCATTAAAGGTGGGTGTTGTTGCAAACGTTTAGGGAAGCCTTAACCTTACTATATGATTATGATGGGGTAGTATGGTTCGCACCACAAACTACAGGCTGACCGTGTATGAAAAGCTTTTGCGGGGGTCCAGGGGGCAGTTTTCTCGAAAAGAGCCCCCTGGCCGCCGGAGGCAAAAAGAATTGATAAAAATATTCAATGCGCATTTGAAATTAAATTAAAAAAAAATTATTTAGTACTTGACAAAAACCAAAAGTTGTTGTAATTTAAGAAACTATGAAAGTAAGCAACTACGAAATCTTTGATATTCACGCCGAGTTCTGTAAGACGCTGGCTAATCCGAAGCGGCTGCTTATCGTCCAGGTTCTAAAAGACGGTGAAAAGACGGTAGGCGATTTCTCGAACCTTTTAGAGCTTCCCATTGCCAATGTAAGCCAGCATTTAAAAGCCTTAAGAGATCATGATATCGTAACTGCTCGCAAAGAGGGCCAAAAGGTGTATTATTCCTTAACCGATCCACGCCTGGTGGATGCCTGTGATCTGATCCGAACCATCATCGCCGACTTGAATCGCCGAAAAGGAAAAATTGTAGACGTAGATATCGATTTCGGTTAAGACCCCGGAGGTCCCTGCAAAAAAACGTTTTTCCGACTACGTTGTCGAGTAGTCGAAAACAAGAGGTATTTTACTAAGGGAAGAAGTCTGTATACATGAGGATTTAAATGGATGACATTAAAATGGTAATCGAAAGGAAGAAGAAGTTATTCCTGGGTGCGGTGGTGGTTGTCCTGGCGATTATCGCCATCCTGGGGTATGCGTTTGAGGGGAAAAAGGAGCCGCGGCGCGTGGCTTTCGACACCAAAGGCGGAGGTGTTATTTTTGATCACCGACTGCATGTCTCACTTAAAAATACCATGTGCAGCGAGTGTCATCACAATTATGAAGAAAGTAAACAGAATTCCTCTGCAATGAAATGCCGTGTGTGTCATTACAGTAAAAAGATAGAAATATCCGAAGATGAAGCCATCCACAAACGACTCATTGGGAAGAATTGTATTGACTGCCATGCGCAAGGTTCTGTTAACTGTGAGTTTTGTCATAATGCCGAGAATTTTCTACCCATCAAATCGCCGGAAAAGGTGGCGTTTGATACAGATGGCGGTAAGGTGGTTTTTGATCATTTGACCCATGCCTCTGCCGATGGTTATGACCTGGGGTGTGATTCCTGCCACCACGACTACAAACCGGAAAAGAAAAAATCCTTTCCCATGAATTGCCGGCGGTGCCACTACAATAAAAAATATTCGCCTATCTGTGAAAAAGAAGATACCCATATCAGGTGTATTGCAAAAAATTGTGTGGATTGTCATTCGGATGTTGCCGAAGACTGCGAAAAATGTCACAAGGAATAGTGGATATCTAAAAAAATGAAGAAAACAAATCTATTAGCCCTAAATTATAATGAGATGAAAATTTTGGAGGCACCGGAACCAAAAGAAGTTTTGCTACCGCTGTGGGGGTTCGAAGATAAGAAAGATCGACAGAAGATTAAAGAAGGAACCCCTGTAATTACCGGTGAACAGATCATTCCCGGTGTTTTTTCCACGGTGACCGGTACGATAAAAGGCATTGAGCCGTTATTCCCTGTCAATACCGCCGCGGGAAACGGGAATGGAAGTGTTACCGCAGTAAGGATCGAGGTTTCTGAGAGAGAGGAATTGAGCCCCATGGTAAAACATGAGCCCGATTTTTTAGAAAAAGAACCCGTTGAATTGCTGGAAAAATTGAACCATGCCAACCTGGGATTTTGTGAGGATGTCGAGACCATTAAAGATGTAGACACAGTAATTGTAAGTGCCGTAGATACAGACCCGGTTCAATGGGTTTCCCAGCAGGTGCTGAGAGAAGATAAGGATATGGTCATCGAAGGATTGAGATTGGTTCAACATTTAACGTCAGCCCAACAGGTGGTGTTAGTGGTCCCCGAACCCCTTGGTCATCTTGTGCAAGATGCGGTAAATGCAGAAAAGCCGATCAAACTCTACCCGGTCAAACCCCTTTATCCCAACGGCCTGCCTGAGATCCTGGTAAGAGATATGGCCAATATTTACAACCTGGATAACCATCTCTTTTTAACGGTTGAGAAATTGGCAGCGTCGGTAAGAGCACTAAAAGAAGGCCAGCCCTTTGTATATAAAGTGGTGTCCATAACCGATAAAGAGGGCAGCACAAATTATAGGGTAAGGATTGGGACCCTGTTAAAAGACCTCCTGGCGTTAAAAGAGTGTTTTCTTAAGGAAGATGATAAAGTCATCATTGGCGGGCCCATAAGAGGATATACCTGTTTTAACACCGACATTCCCATTACCGGTGATGTAGATTCGATCTATGTGCAGCATTGGGACTCCGGTGAGGTGATTCATTATTGGAATAATCAATGCATGAATTGCGGCAGATGTGTCAGGGTTTGCCCGGTTGACCTGGATATCAACCTGATCAGCAGGTACTCTGAATTTTCGTTATTTGAAAAATGTCATGAAATGGGAGTCATGGTCTGCATTGAGTGCGGTCTATGTGCCTATCATTGTCCGTCGGGCCGGTCCCTGGTTCAGTTCATACGACTGGCAAAAAACCAAAAAATGGAGAATATGTAACATGAAATTGGTTGTTTCAAGTCCCCCTCATTGGCATGTAAAACTAACAGAAAGCCGGATTCACCTGGATTTTATATTTGCCCTGGTCCCGGCGGTTATTTTTGCAGTATTGACTTACGGCATGCATGCGGTACGGGTCATTGCGCTTGCGGTTTCTGCGGCTGTGGTAAGCGAAATTGTCATTCGCAAACTCTTCAAAAAACCCTTAACATTTACAGACGGGAGTGCATTTTTAATCGGTCTTTTGTTTGCGCTGCTTCTCCCTCCCAGTGTGCCTTTTTGGCTGGTACTTGTGGGCACATTTTTATGCATTTTTATCGGTAAGGAGCTTTTTGGTGGTTTGGGGAGTCACCCGNNGGCGAATTATAACCTGGGGTATGATTTTCACTATCCCCTGGCCATGTTAAAAAAAGGGGGCATTGAAGCGATTTCGGAAATAAGCTTGATGGACCTTTTTTTAGGTAAACAGTCGGGGGGTATGGGTGCAGTGGCAATACCGCTGATTTTGATTGGTGGGGTATACCTGTTAGTGCGTAAACGGATTACCTGGGAAATTCCCTTATCGTTTGCCGTGGGTGTGGTGCTGATGGCGGTCATTTTTTGGGCAGGCGATCCTACAGCCTATACCAATCCCCTGTTCCATCTTTTAGCCGGT
>WVZO01000123.1 GCA_011772425.1 Candidatus Aminicenantota bacterium | reverse complement strand
ATAATCAATTCGTTCCTGCGGATATGTGGTATCGATGGGCAAAAAAGCACCCCCCGCTTTCAAAATGCCCATCAACCCGATTACCATCTCCACAGAGGGAGCTGCCATAATAGCCACGATACTGCCTGGTTTCACACCTTTTCCTCTTAAGCAATGGGCCAATTGAACAGCTTTTTCATTCAATTCCTTGTAAGTAACATACACCTCTTCTTTTATCTTTGACCCTGTCCCTACAAGAGAAGAAACCCCAACCAGGATAATATGATCCGGTCTTTCTTGCACCTGTTCTGCAAATAACTGGCAAACGGTTTTTTCCCGGGGGTATGGGGCATAAGTATCATTAAAATCAAGAAGCAATTGCTGTTTCTCTTCACCGGCTAAGAATTGTATCTCCCCTATTCGCTGCTGCGGATTTTCAATCACAGATAACGCAATGGTTTTAAAATACCTCAAAAACCGCTGCACAGTCTCATTTTTGAACAATTTTATACTATAATCGATATTGAGGAGCAGTCCCTCACCAACTTCAGAAGCGGTGAATGACATATCGAATTTGGTAATTTTATTTTCAAATGCATAAGGCTTCAATTCCAGGCCAGGTATCCGCATCTCAGGGATTTCTACGGTCTGCAGCGTAAACATCGTGTCAAATATAGGGTTGCGGCCGCTGTCCCGCTCCAATTGGTCAGATAACTGCTCCACCAATTTCTCAAAGGGATAATCCTGGTTCTCCAACGCTCCCAATACCCTGCTTTTGATTTCTTCCAGGAATTGAATAAACGTTTTGTTTCCCCGAGGATAATTCCTCAATACCAATGTATTAACAAACATGCCCATCACTTCCTGGAGGTCTGCATGATTCCGCCCGGCAATAGGGGTTCCTATCAGGATGTCTTCCTGGGTACTTATCCTGGAAAGTAATATATTATAAAGAGCAGCCAGCACCATGAACAGCGTGGCTTCAGCTTTCAATGCCAACTGCCTTAACGCTTCTAAAGTTTTATTTTCCAGGGTGTCGGCAGCACTGGCCCCCTCAAAGCTCAACACCCCGGGTCTGGGATAATCAGTGGGCAGACTTAAAACCGGTATTTCATTTTCAAACTGCTCCAGCCAATACGTTTCCTGTTTCATCATGGCCGGGGACAGGAACACCTGGTTTTGCCATTCTGAAAAATCTTTATATTGGATTCGTAATTTTGATAACTCCTGGCCTGAATAAAAAGCCATGAAATCGTTTACCAGGGTTCCCATAGAGGTCCCATCCGACACAATATGATGCATATCCAGCACCAGGATATATTTTTTCTCTTCTTCCTCTATCAGCCCCACCCGAAGCAGCGGCGGCCGGGATAAATCAAAGGAACGGACGAAATCAATATCCTGATCAAGGGTGTGGTATTCTATCTCAAATTCCACATCATTATGAATTCGCTGAACCGGTTCTTTTTGAATCATTTCAAAAGAAGTCCGTAAGCTTTCATGCCGACGAATCAATCCCCGGAAAGTTTTCTCCAGCCGCTGTTTATCCAATTCACCTTCCAACGCCACTGCCATGGGTATGTTATAGCCCACGGCTTTTTTGTCCAACTGCTGCAGCACAAACAAACGCTTCTGCGCAGAAGATAACGCATAATAATTTTTATTCTCCGCTCCCGCGATGGCAGTGAATTCTTTCCGGGTCACGCCTTTGATATATTGCGCTAATTCCCTGATAGTAGGGGTTAAAAATACCTGTGTCAACGGTATTTTCACATTTAGTTCCTGGTGAAGCTGAGCAATCATTATCGTCGCCTTTAACGAATGCCCGCCCACTTCAAAAAAATTGGCATCTATACCCAGATTTTCCGAAGCCAGGTTTAATATCTCCGACCATATCTTCACCAGCGTTTGCTCCACTTGATCCCCCGGCGCTGTATAGACGGGTTGAGCATCCGGGCCCACTTCCGGTATAGGCAGTGCAGCGCGGTCCACCTTGCCATTAGGGGTTAAGGGCATCTTTTCCAACAATACAAAATAGGAAGGAATCATATAATCCGGGAAATCCTCTGACAGGTATTCTCTCAATTGCGACACAGCCAATGCTTGATGTGTCACTATATAGGCACAAAGATATTTATCGCCGCTGCCCTCTTCCCTGACCAGTACCACTGCCTCTTTTACCAGGGGGTGATCTAATAATCGATTCTCTATCTCACCCGGCTCGATACGAAATCCCCTGATTTTTACCTGGAAATCCATTCGTCCCCAAAATTCGATATTTCCATCGGGCAGCCATCGCGCCAGATCACCGGTTTTGTAGAGACAGCTCATAGCTGATAGCTCATAGCTCATAGGGAGATCTCCAGAAATGTTTACATTCTTCTTCCCCCTATCAGCTATGAGCCATGAGCTATGAGCTAAAATAAACTTCTCTGCGGTTAATTCCGGGTTATTTAGATAACCGCGAGACACCCCCTTTCCCCCCACATACAGTTCCCCCACCACCCCCACTGGTACCAGGTTATCGCACCGGTCCAAAATATACGCGGTAGAATTGGCAATAGGTTTACCGATGGGGATACGCTCTTCATAATTTTTTGTTATTAAATAGGTGGTAGAAAACGTGGTGTTCTCCGTGGGGCCGTAACCATTTAGAATATTTAATCCAGGGAACCTCTCCCTTACCCGGTTAATATGCAGCGGTGACAACACATCGCCTCCCACCAGGAGATTCTTCAAGCCGGCAAATATTCCTGTATCTTCGCCGCACAAATAGTTAAAAAGTGAAGACGTTAACCACATCGTGGAGATATAGTATTTCCCGATATCCTGTTTCAACATTTCAGGGTCTAATATATCTTCTTCAGGTACAAGGCACAGGGTTATTCCATTTAACAATGCTCCCCAGATCTCAAAGGTGGAAGCATCAAACGCCAATGCACCCGTTTGCAGTATTCGGTCATTTTGCCTGAATTCGATATAGTTGGTATTTTTCACCAACCTCACCACATTTTGCTGTTCCACCAGCACACCCTTCGGTCTCCCGGTGGAACCGGAGGTATAGATGACGTAGCATAGGTGAGTAGGGTGAGTAAGGTGAGTAAGGTGAGTTGGTTCTGCATCATCATTTTCTACAATTAATGAAGGCAAATCGATCACTTCAGTTTCCCCACTTACCTTACTCACCTCACTCACCTCACTCAACAAAATCCCGGCATTGCAGTCTGCCAGCATATATCTTTTTCGTTCTTGCGGGTAATTGGGATCAATGGGCAAATAAGCACCGCCTGCCTTTAATATTGCCAACAAACCGATAACCATTTCCACGGAACGTTTCACCATAAGCCCTACAATTGCATCGGGTTTGACACCTTTTTTTCTCAACACATGCGCCAATTGATTGGATCTTTTATTCAATTCTCCGTAGGACAGATGGCACACCCTGCCCCCTGCCCCCTGCCCCCTGCCAGTTGCGGCCGTATGGCCGGGAGTTCTGGCCACCTGTTGGTTAAATAATTCATGAATCGTTTTATCGTGAGGATATTCTGCTGCCGTATCGTTAAAGTCTTTCAGTAACTGCCTTTTCTCTTCCTCTGTAGTAATCTCAATATCGGGTAAGGGCATGTCTACATTGAAAAGCACCTGCTGAAGCACCCGGTTGAAATGGGAGGCAATTCGCTGGACAGTGACCCGCTCATACCTGGAGGTATTATATTGTACACCTAATTCCACTGATTCCTCTGCCCTCCGTAAACAAAAAACCATATTGATGTTCACCGGGCGTAGATAGCTGGTATCATGAATATTTTCCAGCATAACCGCCACATCGAAAAGTGGGAAATCATTCTCCCGCCCGGACATCTTCAACATGGACACCAACACGTTGATCGGAAAGTTCTTATTTTTATTTGCCTTCAGCATGGTCTGCCGAACCTGGAACAGCAGTTCTTTAAACGTTATATTTTCTTGAAATTGAATCCTCAGTGCCAATACACTATTGATAAATTCCGTATCCGAGTCGATGTCTTGCTTGTAAATAGGTACTCCCACGATAATATCTTTATTGTCGTTATTGGCATACTTATCCAGTAAAACCACAACCACTGCCGCAGCGATCATATGCAAGGTATAGTCGTGTCCCCCACTCAATTTCATTAATTTTAAAAACACCTCACCGGAAAAGCGAATGGACACCGGATCATTTTGACAGGTTAAGAGGTGCGAGGTTTTGCCTTTGGTATTATCATAAGGGAAATAGCTTTTGATTAAGCCGCCGGATAGTTTTTGCATCCAATAATCTCTTTCTTTCACATATTGAGCAGCAGCAGTGAAGGTATCTATAGAAATAGTTTGCTTTTCCATTAATTTCTACTCCTTATTTTACCAATACATTCTTTTTTCTCCCTTCTCGTTTATTTATCGCTCCCTTCATCATGTGTTTTCCCCTGTTCACAGCTTTTAGCCGCACCTTTTCCCTTTCTCTCTCCTTCTCCATTTTACTCTTATCTTCCGGCGCACCGGTCTCCTGCTCCTGCAGGTAACCCAAAAATGTCCGGATCGTGGGAAACCGAAACAGGACAACGGTGGGTACATCGATTTGAAGCGTTTCTTTCAATTGGGCACCCAGTTGGATAATATTCAGTGAATTACCCCCCAATTCAAAAAAATTGTCATCAACTCCCACGTTTTCCACCTCCAACAATTCTCTCCAGATGCCAGCCGCTCTCTTTTCCCTGAGGGTTTTAGGCATGATATAGTCGGCTGTGGATTGGAAAACCGGTTGGGGTAAGGCTTTCCTGTCAATTTTTCCATTAGCTGTTTTAGGTATCTTTTCCAACAGCACAAAATGAGTAGGAATCATATAATTGGGCAGCGAATGGGATAAATGATTCTTAAACTCCGCTGCCATTTCCGCTGGTTTATCAAGGGTTCCAGCGAGTGTGACATAAGCGCAGAGAAATTTAGTGCCGATCTCATTTGTCCTGGACAAAACCACCGCTTCTTTAACGTGCGGATGTTTCAACAAACAATTCTCAATCTCCCCCAATTCAATGCGATATCCCCTGATTTTAACCTGGAAATCCATACGACCCAGGAATTTGATATTACCATCCGGCAGCCACCGCGCCAAGTCACCAGTCCTATATATAGTTGAGTGGGTGAGTAGGTGAGTGGGTGAGTAGGTTGTAGGGAACGGGCTTGCCTGTTCCGGAAATCCAACAAATTTCTCTGTGGTTAATTCCGGCCGATTGAGATAACCACGACTCAAACCGATACCGGAGAGGCACAGTTCCCCCGGAACTCCAATAGTCTGCACATGACCCGCCTTATCCAGGATATAAATCCTTACATTTTGCAGTGGTTTTCCAATAGGTATACTCCCGGTCTCATTCCATTGAGATATGGAATATTGGGCAGCATAAACCGTCCCCTCTGTGGGGCCGTATATGTTCTCCAGGGTAATGGATGTATTCAAATTTCTAAAAAGAGACACTGGTTCAGGGGAAAGGGCTTCTCCTGCCAAAAAGATGTACCTCAGGCTGGATAATTTCCCAACATTTTCCTTATTTAAAAACGCCAGGAACGCACGAAACATGGAGGGAACAAAATTGGCATGCGTAATCCCTTCACGTTCAATAGATTCCATTATTTTCCCCGGATCTTTCTCGCCGCCTTTTTCCAGGACAGCCAGCCTCCCACCACCTAAGTACCACCCGAATAACTCTGCAGCAGATACATCAAACGTATAGTTGGTTTTTAAAAGATAGGCATCGGATTTCTCTAAAGGATAAGCTTCCTGTAAAGCCATTATTAAATTGACCACCGAGGTATGCGCCACCATGACACCTTTGGGCCTGCCGGTGGAACCCGAGGTGTAGATAATGTAAGCAAGTGACAGGTGAAGGTTACAGGCCGCAGGTGAGATTGTAGGGGCACAGGATGCTGTGCCCTTAAAAACGTCCATGATTTCACCGGCAGTCAACAAGAATGCGGCACTGCTGTCTTTCAGCATATAATTGATGCGGTCCTGCGGATAATCCGGATCAATGGGCAGATAGGCACCGCCTGCTTTTAATATACCCAATATGCCGATGATCATTTCCACAGAGCGTTCCGTCATAATTCCTATAATACTGTCCGCCAGGACGCCTTTTTCCTTTAATAAATGCGCCAATCGATTGGAGCTTTGATTCAATTCCCCGTAGGTTATTTGCACCATTTCGCCGTTTCTCTCTTTCTTGCCAACTGCCAACTGCCAACTGCCAACTACAGCAACGCCGTCAGGCGTTCTCTCCGCCTGTTGGTTAAATAACTCATGTATGGTTTTCTCTGCCGGGTAATCCGCCGCCGTCTGATTAAAATCATACAGCACCTGCCGCTTCTCCGCTTCGGTCATTATTTGAACATCCGATATCCGCCGACACGGGCTCTCCAGCACAGAAGTTAGAACATTGGTAAAATATGCGAAAAACCCCCGGATGGTTTCCGGCTTGAATAATGCCGTACAATAATTAATATCAAAATATAACACGTCCCCATAGTCAGTGATGGTGGCAATCATATCAAACTTGGCAATATTTAATTCGGCGGCATAGGGTTTTAATGTGAGACCCCGTATTTCTACCGGCGATATTTCGGTGTTCTGCATCGAAAACATAACATCAAATAAGGGATTGCGGGAGGTATCCCTGGCAACTTCCAATTTATCCACCAGCTCTTCAAATGGATAGTCCTGGTTGGCAAAGGATTGTAATGTCCGTTCTTTGACTTCGTGGATAAAAGTAAGAATCGGTTTCTCCGGGTCGGGGAAATTTCTCAGTGCCAGGGTATTCACAAACATACCGATAACGGTTCCAATGTCCACATCCCTGCGGCCGGCAATGGGGGTCCCGATAACGATGTCGTCCTGGCCGCTGAGTTTGGAAAACAGGATATTAAATACAACCATCAACGCCATAAACAGGGTGACGTTCTCTTTCAAAGCCATTTGTTTCAGGGCCGCTGTTTCAGCGGCGCCGATGCTTGTGCCCATGCGGCTGCCGGTAAACGTCGCCACTGCCGGCCGGGTGTAATCGCAGGGGAGTTCCAGTACCGGCACCCCATTCTCAAATTGTTGAAGCCAGAAGGATTCCTGCCGTTTCATTTCTTTTGATTGGAACAACCGGTTCTGCCACTGCGAAAAATCCTTATATTGAACCCTGGAGGCCGGCAAAACCCCACCGCTGTAAAAAGCCATAAAGTCCTGGACAAATATACCCATTGACACACCATCCGATATAATGTGATGCATATCAATCATAAGGATGTACTTATCTTTAGAAATCCCCTCTTGAGAGGGGTGCTCCGTCAGGGGCGGGGTGTGTATCAACCCCACCCGAAACAGTGGGGCCTGGGAAAGATCAAAGGGCCGGATGAAGCCCCCGATGATACCGGCGGGGTCACCCCCCGCGGCTAAATCATAATATTCCAGGGAAAACTCAAACCGGTCTTCGGCCCATATCTTTTGCACCGGGCCTTTTTGCACCAACTGGAAAGAAGTCCGTAAACTCTCATGACTCTCGATCATTTGCCTGAAGGTACTCTCCAATTTCTCCCTATCCAGTTCTCCTTCCAGCACCACCACGACAGGCATGTTGTAAGCAGTACTTTCCAGGACCAACTGCTGCAATACGAACAACCGTTTCTGGGCAGAGGAAAGCGGATAGTATTCTCTCTCCTCTACCGGCGTAATCGAAGTGTATACGTCCTCCTTCAATCCTTCAATGTAACGCGACAAATCTCGAATCGTCGGTGACTTGAATATCTCCAACAAATCCACCTTCACATTCAACTCTTTATGAATCTTCGACATCATGGTGGTGGCCTTTAACGAATGACCCCCCTTCTCAAAAAAATTGTCATCAATACCAATCCGCTCCGCATCAATTCCCAACAATTCCGACCAGATCGCTGCTAATTCTCCCTGGATATCATTCTCCGGCGCCACATAACCTTCCAGGTGATCCAAAACAAAACCAGGGTCCGGGAGCATTTCTCGATCCACTTTACCATTGGGCATCAACGGCAAACGGTCCAAAATCACTATCTTCGGCACCATATATTGAGGAAGTTCATTGCTGATGATTCGCTTTATCCCTGCCCCATCTATACCCTCCACCACCACGTAGGCCACCAGGTAATGCTGAACCGTGGTTGCTGCTTCTGATTCACTCGACTCCTCTCTCACCACCACCACGCAATCCGTTACCTCTGAAATCGCCAATATCTTACTTTCGATCTCTGCAGGTTCAACACGAAATCCCCGAATCTTCACCTGGAAATCTTTACGGCCCTTTAACTCGATATTACCATCCGCCAACCAACGACCAATATCCCCGGACCGGTACAAACGTTTATTGTCGTTCTCGGCTGAAAATACCGGGTGAGTAAATAATTTTTCATCCGTTAATTGGGGATTGTGAATGTAACCCAATACCTCCCAACTCCCGGCAATGCATAACTCGCCCCATACACCTACAGGAACCGGGTTATTGCTCTCATCCAGGATGTAAATGCAGGTGTTGGCAATGGGTTCTCCCGCTGGCGGAACCGGCGTCAACGACACCGTCGACGCATCCAGGGTGTAAGAGGTCACCACATGCATCTCCGAGGAACCATAATGATTGTGCAATTGAATACCAGGATTACTCTCCAAAAACTGCTTCAAACCCGATGTTATTTTCAACTGCTCCCCGGCGGTGATAATGTGTTTTAAGTACATCTTATAGCCAGCTTCCCACCGGCTCGATTCATTAAATAAAAAATTCAGGTAAGAAAACGGCAGGTACAATAACTCAACCCGGCGGGTCACCAGGAAATCCATCAGGTAATCGATATCCTGCCGCTCAATGTCACCGATTAAATGCACCTGACCCCCTGCCGTCAGGGTGATAAATATCTCCTGGAAAGAGACACAGAAGTTAATAGAAGTAAACTGCAAACACCGCAGCGACGCATCGATGCCGGCCTTTTCCTGCTGCCACCACACCAGGTTGCTCAATATCCCCTGCGACAGCATCGCTCCATTGGGAGTCCCGGTTGAACCCGATGTGTAAATCACATATAACGGTTCCGACAGCGTATTCATAATTTGTGGATTCTCAGGGGATTTACTGCCAATAGTTTCTCGTTGAGTAGAATAATCAATAATCGTGCCCCCGTGTTTAGTAATATAATCTTCAAATAATTCGGGCCGGACCTGGTCTACTACCACCCACTGCGCCCGGCTGTCTTTTAACATATGCAATACACGGTCTCCAGGAAAGTTTGGGTCAATTGACACATATCCCCCGCCGGCTTTGACAATTCCCAATAAAATCACCATCATTTCAAGGGAACGGTCACTGCATATTCCCACAATATCACCCGGTTTGACCCCGAATTCTTCTCTAAGATAATGGGCCAGTTGGTTGGCACGGTAATTCAACTGAGCATAGCTCAATGCCTGCCCATCCGGGCTTACCACCGCGATTGCATCCCCGGTCTTCTCCACCTGCTGTTCAAACAACTCCTGGATAGTCAATTGGGAAAACTCTTCCCGGTTATGGTTAAAGCGGTGCACAACGGTTTCATATTCAGCTTCAGCCAGGCAATTCACTTCATGCAACGGCCGGTCCAGGCTGTTTTGGGTAATATCCTCCACCATGGCCAGGAAATTGGCAGACATCCGCTCTATGGTGCGCCGCTCAAACAAATCACTGTTGTATTCAATGCGTACAACAATATGATTGGCATATTCATCCATGAAAAATATCAAATCAAATTTGCTCATGTTAAAATCATCACTGTAGGGATAGCTCTCTCCCCGGATTCCCTCCACCACCAAATTCGTATCTTCGGTTTCCGCATTATTATGCGCCAACATCACATTAAACAACGGTGAACGGCTCAGGTCGCGGTCCAATTCCAATCGCTCCACCAACAGATCAAAGGGATAATCCTGGTACTCAAAGCATTCCAGCGCTTCCTTTTTAATGTTTTCCAGCAGTTGTCGAAAGGTCTGCAACGGCTCAACCCTATTGCGATACACCAGGGTGTTGACCAGGAACCCCACCAGCGGATGCAATTCCGGACTCCGTCTCCCGGCAATGGGCGAACCGATGAGAATGTCTTCCTGGCCCGTGTATCGATACATGAATAAATTCACCAAAGACAACAACACCATAAAAAGTGTGACATCTTCTTCTCTACCTATCCGGTGCAGTGCTGAGCTCTTCTCTTCGTCAATAACAAAAGGCACCCGGCCGCCGTTAAAGGTCTGGATCACTCCCCGGGGATGATCCAGCGGCAGTTCGATTCCATTGGGTTTATCCTTAAATTTATCCAACCAGTAGGAACCGGAACGGTCAAAACTTCCTTTCTCAATCAAGGCGTTGTGCCAGGCCGAATAGTCTTTATACTGTAAGCGCAGCGGCGGCAGAGGATTCTCCTGGTCCTTTGAAAACGCATTATATAATATGATCATTTCATTGAACAAGGTGCCGGTGGACCAACCATCAGTAATAATGTGATGAATATTAAACATCAACAGGTATCGTTGACCCTCAAACCGTACCAGGTTGAATTTGAACAGCGGTCCCTTTTTCAGGTCAAAGGCACTGTTGGCAAAATCCACGTAGACCTTCCTGGCTTGTTCTTCGATTTCCTGCGATATAGATAAATCACTGGCATCATTAGCACTCATCAAGTCTACTTGCCCCAATTGAAAACGAAAGTCCCGGATAATCTTCTGCTTCGGTTCCCCTTCCTTCACCACAAAAACCGTTCGTAAACTTTCGTGACGGTCTGCTACTGCCTGGACAGCTTTGGTAAAAGCCTCAACATCGAATGGACCGGAAAAAGCAAACACCCACGGCATGTTATAGGCCGTGGAATCTTCTTCAAATTGGCATAACACCCATAACCGCCGCTGAGCAAACGATAATGGATAATACTTTTGCTCTGGCACCTTTTCGATGGAGGTGTAGGTGCTGACTTCAGCCCCGGCAATAAAACGGGAAAGCTCCCGGATTGTAGGAGTTTTGAATACTTCAACGAGGGGAATTTTTACATGCAATTGCTTGTGGATTTCAGAAATCAACACCGTGGCTTTTAATGATTGACCACCTATGTTGAAAAAACCGGTATCAATGCCAATCTTTGATTGGTCTATTTTTAATATGTCTGCCCATATTTCCACCAGCTTTTTTTCCACAAAGGTGTGGGGGGCCACATATTCTTCTTCCAAACCGATGTCCGGTTCCGGTAAAGACTTGCGGTCCACTTTCCCATTGGGAGTCAAGGGAAGCTTCTCCAGGAAAACAAAATAGGAAGGAATCATATAATCGGGAAGCATACGGGAAAGATGTTCTCGAAATTCTCCGGCATTGGCAATATTTTCAAATTCCCGGTCAACAACGATATAGGCGCAAAGGACTTTGTCACCAGTCCCATCCCCTGCATCTACCGCCACTGCCTCTTTTACCGCTTCATGATCCAGCAGCAGGTTCTCGATCTCCCCCAGCTCAATCCGGAATCCCCTGACTTTCACCTGGTGGTCCAGCCGCCCCAGGAATTCAATATTCCCGTCCGGCAGCCAACGCGCCAGGTCTCCGGTTTTGTAGATTTTTTTAGAAATATAGAGAAATCTCTCCGCGGTAAGGTCTTCTTTGCCCAGGTATCCCCGCGATACACCATCTCCGGCAATGCATAATTCTCCAGGAACTCCCATAGGCTGCAAGCTGTTATTATTGCCTAAAATGAATATTTGTTCATTGGGCATGGGTTTGCCAATAGGAATAATATCCCCCTGACACAAGAGTAGGGTTTCGGCGGAAACATCAAATGACGTCGAATCCACACAGCATTCCGTGGGACCATAGACATTGGAAACCACCGGCCCATCTCCATCATCAGGGAAACCCTTTAAAAATGCTTCCACGGTCCTTCGCGGCATGGGTTCTCCACCAATGATAAAATGTTTGGTATTCAAACCCCGGTACGGTGTTTCACCACTGGCCGCATCCACCATCAGGCGCAGGTGGGTCGGCGTGCCATCTGAAATTTCGATGCGATGTTTTCGATAATAATCAATTAATCCGGCCCCGTCGATGCGGGTCTCTTCCGGTATAATATAGAGGGTATGCCCCAGCAGCAGTGCGGCAAATATCTGCTGCACCGAAGCATCAAATACATAAGGGGCTACCAGCGCCACCTTTTGGGCTCCGGTGTATCTTTTATAAATCCGTTCCCATAATCCCCATACCAGGTTGACCACATTCCCATGCTCCACCATCACCCCCTTGGGCCGACCGGTGGAACCGGACGTATACATGACGTAGGCAAGATTGATAGGGGCACAGCATGCTGTGCCCTTACATATGGAGGCACGGCATGCCGTGCTCCTACAAACGTCCAACAAATCACGGGCGGTCAACAGAAGCGCAGCTTTGCTGTCTTCCAGCATGTAATCAATCCGTTCCCGGGGATAATCGGGGGCAATGGGCATGTATGCGCCTCCGGCTTTTAATATTCCCATGATACCGATGATCATCTCCACCGTACGCTCAACCATAAGGCCGACAACCTCGTCAGGGCCAACACCTTTTTCTCTCAATACATGTGCCATTTGATCGGATTTTTTATTCAATTCCTTATATGTTAGGTATTCCCATCGTAAGGAAACGGTATTCGCACCCAGTGCCCCGACAACGGCAATATGATCCGGGGTTCGTTCGCACTGTTCTACAAATAGTTCTTGAATTGTCTTTTTCCGGGGATATTCCACAACAGCATCGTTAAAATCTTTTATCAGTTGTTTTCTCTCCTCCTCAGAAGCAATGTCAACGTCAGTTAACCGTAAGTCTACATTAAGAAGGACCTGTTGAAGCAGCCTGGTGAAATGCGAAGCAATTCGTTCGACAGTCTCGCGCTCATACCTGGAAACATTATATTGCACCTCCATTTCCATTGATTCCTCTGTTCTCCGAAAACAAAAAATCATATTGAGGTTCACTGACCGGAGGTAACTCATATCATGTATATTTTCCAGTAAAACCGCCACATCAAAAAGTGGGAAATCATATTCCGACATAGACATATTCAACTGGGATAGGAGTACTTCAATAGGATAGTTTTTGTTATCATCTGCCTCCAGCATGGTCTGCCGAACCTGGAGCAGCAATTCTTTAAAGGTTATATTCTCTTCCGGTTGAACTCTTAGTGCCAGTACTGTATTGACAAATTCCGTATCCGCATCAATCTCTTGCTTATAAATGGGTGCCCCAATGATAATATCTTTATTACTATCGTAGGCATACTTATCCAGCAAAACAACCACCACTGCCGCAGCGATCATATGCAAGGTATAATTGACTCCCCGACTTAACCTCATTAACCCCGAAAACTCCTCACCTGAAAAACTGGTGAATACAGAATTTTTCTTTACTACTAAAGAATCCGTGGTTTTGGTTTTGTTATAATCGTAGGGGAAATAGCTTTTGATTAGTTCACCGGAAAGTTTGTTCAGCCAGTACTCTCTTTCTTTAGCAAATTGGCTGGATGCAATGGATGCATCCCTGGAAATGGAAACGGTTCGTCCTTCCATTAATTTATACTCCTTATTTAATTTCTATTTTCTATCATTAATCAATTATTTCACCCTAAAAATCGAAAAGGGTTTTTTCTTTACTGACAACGTCTGTTACAGCCGATAATTTATGAGATAATTGGATATCTCCCGATAGAATCTCCCTATTTTCCAACACCTGCTGCAAAACCTCCTGGTAATGTTGGCCAATCTTTTCAACGGTTGATCGCTCAAACAGCTTTGTAGAATAAGTTAATGTCATGTATATTTTTTTCTGGCCTTCTATTGCTTCAAGCACCAGGTCAAATTTGGCTTTATATAATCCGACGTTTTCAAAAGGTTCCAGTTGGAACCCGGGGAGTTCTACCTTCATATCCATCAACTCTATATTTTGCATGGTAAACTCGGCGTCGAATATGGGATTCTTGCTGGAATCCCTGGGGATATCCAGTTTATCAACCAATTCTTCAAACTGGTATCCCTGGTTATCAAAGGCATTGATGGCATTTTTTTTGACCTCCTGTAAAAATTCATTGAAGGATTTTCCCGCACCGGGGTAGTTTCGCATGGGCAGCATGTTAACAAACATACCGATAATAGTTTCAAGGTCTGTATGCTGCCTGCCTGCCACACCGGTCCCGACAACGATATCTTCCTGGAGGGTGTATTTTGAAAGCAAAATATTGTACACCGCCAACAAAATCATATAAATGGTGGCCTCTGCATCCACTACCAGTTTCTTTATTTCTGCTGTCCAATGTTCATCGATCTCAAAGTCAATAATATCGCCTTCAAAATCCTGGATTGGGGGCCTGGGAAAATCCGTAGGCATTGCCAATTGCGGGATATCCCCCTCAAACTGGTTGAGCCAGTACTGTTCCTGTTGTTTAATGGATTTATTTACTGTTTTATTTTGGTGAATACCGGTTTGCCATTCTGCGAAATCCCTGTATTGGAGTCTTAATTCCGGTAGTTCCTGACCGGAATAAAGGGCGACAAAATCCTTTATAAATATCCCCAATGATGTGCCGTCCGCAATGATGTGATGCATATCCACCATGAGGATATAACGGGGGGCGGCATCCTCCCCCGATAGTTTGATCAGTCCGACGCGGAGAAGAGGTGCCTGAGATAAATCAAATGGCCGAATAAGTGATTCCCGGATAATGGACCTTGATTCCCGCACTCTTTCTTCATTTTCCTTGCTGCTTAAATTATAATATTCTCCAGCGAACTCAACCTGATCATTGGTCCGTATTTTTTGCACCGGGTTCTTTTGTACCATTTGGAAAGACGTTCGCAAACTCTCATGCCTTTCGATCATTTGCCAGAACGTACTCTCCAACCTGCCTCTATCAAGGTGTCCATTCAACACCACCACAGATGTCAAATTGTAAGCGATACTATCAGGAGCCAACTGCCACATAATGTACAGCCGTTTTTGGGCAGAAGAAAGCGCATAGTACTCCCTCTGCTCCATCGGCTCAATGGGAGTGTACACATCTTCTGTCAATTCCTCAATAAGACGTGCCAAATCTCGAATCGTCGGTGTCTTGAATATCTCCGACAAATCCACTCTCACATTCAACTCTTTATGAATCTTTGACATCATCGTGGTGGCCTTTAACGAATGACCTCCCTTCTCAAAAAAATTGTCATCAATTCCAATACGGTCTGCCTCTATCCCCAACAATTCCGACCAGATCGCTGCTAATTCTCCTTGGATATCATTCTCCGGCGGCACATAACCTCCCAGTTCATCACCAATGAAACCCGGGTCCGGAAGTCGATCACGATCCACTTTTCCATTAGGCAGTAGGGGAATGGAATCCACGAATACAATCCTGGGCATCATGTATTGAGGCAGATCATTTCCGAGAATTGCTTTAATTTCCCGGGCATCGATATGGGCCGCTACAATATATGCAACCAAATATTTTTCTCCTTCCCAATCTCTCGCGACAACGATACAATCCTTGACCCCATCGATGGCGATTATCTTACTCTCGATTTCACCGGGTTCGATCCTGAATCCCCGAATCTTTACCTGAAAATCTTTTCTCCCTTTTATTTCGATATTCCCATCCTCCAACCATCGACAGATATCGCTGGTGGCATAAAGTGTCTTATTATTGTTTCCCAGGGAAAATTGGGGATACGTCAATAATTTTCTACGGGTAATATCCGGTTTATTAATATATCCCAAAAAATCACTGCAACCCGCGATATATAGCTCTCCATATACCCCTATGGGCACCAGGCGATGATGCTCATCCAATATATAAATGCGGGTATTGGAAATGGGGGTCCCGATGGGAGGCACAGCCCCATTGTCTGCCGTTGAAAAATCCAGGGTATAAGACGTTACAGCATGCATCTCCGCCGGACCATAATGATTATGTAGTTGTACTGTACGATTTAAATCCAAAAAGAACTGTAAACCAGGAGTGATGATTAACTGTTCCCCTGCGGTGATAATATGTTTCAGGCTGTGCTTGCAGGCACTTCCCCAACGATGGGGCTCAGAAAATAAGAAGTTAAGGTAGTAGAAAGGCAAATACAATAATTCAATTCGATACGATACCAGGAAATCCATTAAATAATCCATATCCTTTCTCTCCATTTCACCGATCAAATTTAATTCCCCACCGGAAGTTAATGTGGTCATTATTTCTTGAAAGGAGACATCAAAATTGATAGAAGCAAACTGTAAACAACGCAAAGAACCATCGATATTCGTATTTTCATTTTGCCATTGAACTAAATTCCGCAGCGTATCATGGCATACGGCGGCTCCATTGGGTATTCCCGTAGAACCAGATGTATAAGTAATGTATAAGATATCCGTGGGTTTATTTACTACCAACGGATTTTCCAGGGGTTTTGAAGCGATTTCATCTCTTCTCGATTTATAGATGATCATATTGCCGTTATAACCCAAACACAATTCTGACCTCCACTTATCGAGAATCATCCATTTGCAGTTGCTATCCCGAAGCATATACGAGATTCGATCTTTCGGATAGTACGGATCAACAGCCAGGTAAGCAGCCCCGGACTTAATGATTCCCAGTATCACCACAATCATATCAATCGACCGATCCATAGAAACCGCAATGATCTCGTTGGGTTTTACCCCGCAGTCCTGTCTCAGAAAATGCGCCAACTGGTTGACTTTTTTATTCAATTCATTGTAGGTAACTTCCATGGCACCAGCGTTCATTCGCCATTCACTCTGTTCCAGGCTCACCACAGCGATTTTATCCCGGCAAGCTTCCACTCGCTGCTCAAAAAGTTCTTGAAGGCTCAGAGACGGGAATGAATAACGGGTGTCATTAAAGGTTTGGATAACTTTCCGGTATTCGGCTTCGGAGAGAATATGAAGCGCCGACACCGGAACATCGCTTCTGACAATAACATCCTCCGTGAGAGCCAGAAAATTATCCTTCATGCGCTCAATGGTGGAACGCTCAAATAAATCACTGTTGTATTCAATTCGCACAATAATATGATTAGCAAACTCATCCATGAAGAATATCAAATCAAATTTGCTCATATTGAAATCATCACTGTACGGGTATCTCTCTCCCTGAACCCCCTCCACCACCAAATTCGTATCTTCGGTTTCCGCATTATTATGCGCCAACATCACATTAAACAACGGCGAATGGCTCAGGTCGCGGTCCAACTCCAATCGCTCCACCAACAGATCAAAGGGATAATCCTGGTACTCAAAGCATTCCAGCGCTTCCTTTTTAATGTTTGCCAGCAGATGTCGAAAAGTCTGCGACGGCTCAACCCTATTGCGATACACCAGGGTGTTGACCAGGAATCCCACCAGCGGATGTAATTCCGGACTTCGTCTTCCGGCAATAGGCGAACCGATGAGAATGTCTTCCTGGCCTGTGTACCGGTACATAAATAAATTCACCAAAGACAACAACACCATAAAAAGTGTGACATCTTCTTCTCTACCAATCCGGTGCAGTGCTAAGGTCTTCTCTTCGTCAATTACAAAAGGTACCCGTCCTCCGTTAAAGGTCTGGATCACTCCCCGGGGATGATCCAGTGGCAGTTCAATACCATTGGGTTTATCACTCAATTTTTCCAGCCAGTACTGACCGGAATGGTCAAAACTCCCTTCCTCAATCAAGGCGTTGTGCCAGGCCGAATAATCTTTATACTGCAAGTGAAGCGGCGGCAAGGGATTCTCCTGGTCCTTTAAAAACGCATTATATAATATGATCATTTCATTGAACAACGTGCCGGTGGACCAACCATCAGTGATAATATGGTGGATATTAAACATCAACAGGTATCGTTGAGCTTCCATTCGTACCAGTTTAAATCTGAAAAGTGGGCTCTTTTCAAGGTCAAAGGCACTGTTAGCAAAATCCACGAATAACTTTCTGGTTTTTTCTTCGATCTCCTGGGGTATACCACTGGCATCTTTCCGCAGGTCCTCTTGCTCCAGTTGAAATCGGAAGTCCCGGATAATCTTCTGATTTGGTTCTCCTTCCACCACCACAAAAACCGTTCGTAAACTCTCGTGACGGTCTGCCACTGCCTGGACGGCTTTGGTAAAAGCCTCTACATCGAATTGACCGGAAAAAGCAAACACCCACGGCATGTTATAGGCCGTAGAGTCTTCCTCAAATTGACATAACACCCATAACCGCCGCTGTGCAAAAGATAATGGATAATACTCTTGCACCGGGGCCTTCTCAATGGGCGTGTAACTGCTGATTTCAGCCTCCCCAATAAAACGGGAAAGCTCCCGGATCGTGGGAGTTTTGAATACTTCAACCAGGGGAATTTTTACATTCAATTGTTTATGGATTTCCGAAATCAGTACCGTGGCTTTCAATGATTGACCACCAATGTTGAAAAAACTGGTGTCAATGCCAATCTTTGATTTGTCTATTTTTAGTATGTCTGACCATATTTCTGCCAGTTTTGCCTCCACAAGGGTGCGGGGGGCCACATATTCCTCCTCCTCCGGACCAATGTCCGGTTCCGGTAAAGATTTACGGTCCACTTTCCCACTGGAAGTCAGGGGAAGTTTTTCCAGGAAAACAAAATAGGAAGGAATCATGTAATCCGGAAGCATCCGGGAGAGATATTCTCGAAATTCCCCTGCATTGGCGGTGCCGGTGGTTTCAAATTCCCGGTCAACAACGATATAAGCGCAAAGGGATTGGTCACCGGTGCTAACCACATCTACCACCACCTCTTTTACCGCTTCATGATTCAGCAGCAGGTTCTCGATCTCCCCCAGCTCAATCCTGAACCCCCTGATTTTGATCTGGTGGTCCTTTCGCCCCAGGAATTCAATATTTCCTTCCGGCAGCCAACGAGCCAAATCGCCTGTTCTGTATATTTTTTGTTTTGCTTTGTTCCCTCTCCCCTTTTTTTTCTCATCCTGGTAATCCTGAAAATCCCATAAATCATGGTCAAATTTCTCAGTCGTCAATTCCGGCTGGTTTAAGTACCCTCGTCCGACTCCTTCGCCTCCCACACACAATTCACCTGCAGTCCCCATGGGCAACAGCTTCAGGTGAGTATCCACTATATAGGTGGTCAGCGTGGGAATGGGACCACCAATATTACTAATATTTTTCTCAATTTCTTTATCGGTAATCTCTTTAAAGGTAACGTGAACCGTGGTTTCTGTTATTCCATACATGTTGATCAAACGGGTATGGGGATACCGCTGCTTCCACTGCTTAAGTTTCCCAGGTGCTAACGCTTCGCCACCAAAAATAATATACCTTAATGACAATCCACAACTATCAGATGAAAGCTCCTCGTTGATCAAACTGTAAAACGCAGAGGGGGT
>WVZO01000543.1:6977-10964 GCA_011772425.1 Candidatus Aminicenantota bacterium | reverse complement strand
AATGTATTCGACATTGTCTTCAAAGGGATTTCGCCAGGAACCCGGACGCGACGGCAGTCGCTCTTTTCCAGCCAATTCTTCTATTTTCGGAGTTTTTAATTCCATCACGATGTCCCGGGCATGATCCAGGTTGACATCATCTTCTTTGCTTTTTTCAATAAATGCCTCGACCGCCTCTACCGCTTCAGGGGTGCCTATGATTTTTAAACAATCCATCACATACCGCTTCTGGCTAGCATTTAAATCCCCTTTGTTCAATGCGTCTTTTAACGCATCCACCTTTCTCTGGGGGGCTTCCCTGACAAAATTCTGCAATAAGGTCTGCTGGTTGGCATTCAATTCCCGGCTTGCCGGTGCCTGGAAGAACAAGCGCATAAACCGGTCAAACATTTCATCATCCGCCTTGCTCATGAAAAACCGCAGCGCCTCTTCCCACCAATCCTCTTTGAAATACTCCACCAACGTCTCGATGCGATTCTCGCGATTTGCCTCCTTTTCCAATTGTAAAGCGGATAAAAACTCCCGGAAGGATTTATGGCGGAAAATATAATGTTCCTTATCATAATCGGCAATCAACCCGGCCCGGTCCCGCAGGTTCTCACAAAAGGCCAGCGCCTTTAGCTGTCCTTTCATGGTATCCAGGATGGGCTGCATGGTTTCATGCACGGCCACTTTGGCTGCTTCATCCTTTTTTAATTCTTCTTGCATCCACAAAGCGGTGGGTGCCAGGACCCGGCGGGCTTCTTCAATGGGTAACAGGGGATCGATTCCCTTCCGGCGGTCCCGGTACATCAGCAAATAATCCAATGCCTTATCATACAAATCCGGCCGGTTGTGGGGCAGAAACTCCCGCTCCTTCCAGATAATGGCCATGATCTGCAGAAGCATGGGCACGGCTGCCAGTTCCCGCAAAGCCTTATTATCTTCTCTTTGCAAATATTCGATAATGGTTTGCGACCGCCGGTCCGCCCGATTCACCTGCCGCGTTTTCCACTCCTGTTCCGACATCCCTTCCGGCGCCAACTCGGAGCAGCATGCCGCCCGGAACCATTTCCTTAAAAACTCCTCCTGCTGCTCCACTGAAAAATCCATGATATCGGCCCGCAAATGCAAAACCTCCAGCTCGATGCCGTCCAGTTTCCGAAACCCGGTGGCACGGGAAGTCAACACAAAACAGGCATTTTTCAAACCACTGCACATATCATTTACCCACCCGCATACCTTCCGCCTCCGCTCTTTACTGCCAATCTCATCCAACCCGTCCAACAATACCAATGTTTTACGGTTTTGCAGCCAGTCACGGAACTGCTCCGCAGAAATATTCAACACATGCCGCTCCGCCCACTTTGCCAGGCTGCCGGGAAGAGCAGCGGGTTCTTCACCGCCGCCCTTTACTTTCTTGAACTCCAGGTCCCGCAGCGGAAAATAAATAGGAAATATTTCCTTTTTAAACCCCAATTCCCCATGCCCTTTATCCAGGCATTTCACCGCATAATATTTCAAAAGGGTGGTTTTCCCTGAACCGGGATCACCGATCACCAACAGCAGCCGAAAATTTTTAAAGGCCCGCTTCATCACCTGCTCCGCCGTCAAATGCCGTTCCATTTCCATTCTTTCTATCTTTTCCGGCTTCTCAAACCGCTTCTCACTGCGCCAGGATTCTGAGATACAAAGAGAAACAAAAGCATCTTCCAGTCTCACCGGTTTGCTTTCAATATCCGGTGTGCCCAGCAGGTGAAGGGTTCCTAATTCCTCTTTTAAGGCCGCGCGGTAGATTTCTTCCGCTGTCCTGCCTTCACTAATCCGCATTTCCTCTTTGAATTCCTTTTCCGCTGCAAGCTCCGCCTTTCTCTTCAGTATTGCATCTTTCCTGCGTTTAAGATATGGGATTAATGCCAAAAGGAACATAAGAAAAGCAATAACCCAGGGCACCGCATCCTGCCATTTAAAACCGGGTTGCGCCTGACCGTACAACAAGGAAGTAAAAATAAAAAAACTTCCGCTAATAAAAATTCGCCATAATTGCTTCATTATAACCACCTCAATTTCAACCACTATCATGTCCCTATTTTAAAGGAAATTGAAAGGTTTTGCAAGATAAGTTCGAATTAAAATCTAAAGAATCAGGTTGACTTTCTTTGCCTCCGGCGGCCAGGGGGCTAATTTAGTTGAGTAAGGTGAGTAAGGTGAGTAAGGTAAGTAAGTTGAAGGCTTCCCCAAACGTCTGGAACAACATTCTTCTTTTCAATTCCTGTCAATTTCAAAAGTGATTACTCAGTTGGTTGATTCTGGTAAGGAAGCCTTCGAGATGGCCTGAAGGGCCTCAATTGGCTCCCCTCGCCGAGGGGCTGGACCCCCACAAAACTTTTTATTAAATAGTCTTTGTGTCTTTGTGTCTTAGTGGCAATTTTCATATCAGGCACAAATTGCACAACAATGTTGCCATAATTTTAATTTCTGATATAATAAAGTATGATTAAATATTTGATAAGAAAAATTTTCGGCACCAGCAACGAACGAGAACTAAAAAAACTGGTGCCCCTCGTGGAAGAAATCAATAGCCACGAACCCAAAATGCAAAACCTCTCAGACGACCAACTAAAAGCCTATACTCCCCAATTCAAAGAACGCTTTAAAAAAGGAGAAACCCTGGAAGACTTACTACCAGAAGCATTCGCCGTCGTACGGGAAGTAGGAAAACGAACACTGAACATGCGCCATTTCGATGTCCAACTCATGGGCGGCGTTGTCCTCCACCAGGGAAGAATCGCAGAAATGAAAACCGGCGAAGGTAAAACACTGGTAGCCACCATGCCCGCCTATTTAAATGCCCTGACAGGAAAAGGCGTCCATATCGTCACCGTTAACGACTACCTCGCCAATAGAGACTCGGAATGGATGGGTGCTATCTACAAATTCCTGGGACTGTCCGTAGGCGTTATCCAACACGATATGGATGATGCCCAACGCCAACAAGCCTACAACTGCGACATCACCTACGGAACCAATAACGAATTCGGCTTCGATTACCTCAGGGATAATATGAAATTCGAAGTAGAACACCTGGTCCAACGAGAATATAATTATGCCATCGTAGACGAAGTAGACTCCATCCTCATCGACGAAGCACGAACCCCCCTGATCATCTCAGGACCCACCGAAGAATCCACGTCATTCTATTACTACGTCAATGACTTTGTGAAAAAAATCAAAAGATACCAGGAGAACTACGAATTAGACCACAAATCCAAAACCGTTGTCCTGACAGAAAACGGCATCGCCGAAGCAGAAAGACATTTTAAATTGGATAATTTATACAATCTCACCAACATGGACATTCTTCACCAGATTTATCAATCCTTAAAGGCACACCTCTTGTTCTCCCGCGATGTGGATTACCTGGTAAAAGAAAACCAGGTGGTGATCGTAGACGAATTTACCGGTCGCATGATGCCAGGCCGGCGGTTTTCAGATGGGCTGCACCAGGCCCTGGAAGCTAAGGAAAACGTAAGAGTCGAACAAGAATATCAAACCCTTGCCACGATTACCTTTCAAAATTATTTCCGCATGTATGATAAACTGGCAGGTATGACCGGAACAGCGGCAACAGAAGCAGAAGAATTTCACTCCATTTATAAGCTGGATGTGGTAGAGGTCCCTACCAACAAGACACTCATCAGGACAGAATATTCGGATGTGATATATGGCAGCCTGAAAGAAAAATGGGGTGCAGTGGTTAATGAGATTAAAGGATTGCATGAAAAAGGCCAGCCAGTGCTGGTGGGTACGATTTCTATAGAAAACTCCGAATTGCTCAGCAGACGACTAAAACGGGACCGGATACCCCACGTGGTGCTCAATGCCAAATACCACGATATCGAAGCAGAAATTGTGGCCCAGGCCGGACGGATGGCAGCAGTGACTATCGCTACCAATATGGCGGGCCGCGGCACCGATATTTTGCTGGGGGGAAACCCGGAAGCGATT
>WVZO01000543.1:0-6879 GCA_011772425.1 Candidatus Aminicenantota bacterium | reverse complement strand
ATGGAAGATGACTTAATGAGAATCCTGGGCGGCGACCGCGTCAAAGGAATGCTGGTAAGAGTGGGACTGCATGACGGCGTGCCTATTGAACACAAACTGGTGAGCCGGGCTATTGAAAATGCCCAGAAACAAATTGAAAGCCAGAATTTCTCCATACGAAAACACCTCTTGGAATACGACGACGTAATGAACAAACAACGGCAGGCTGTGTACGAACAGCGCCGGAAAATACTGATGGGAGAAAACCTGAAAGAAGATACGATTCAATTAACAGAAGATATTTTTAACAGCCTGTTTGACTACTATTTAGAGGAGAAAAAAGAACCGGAAAATTGGGATTACGACGCACTGCAAAAAGAAATTCTCTCCCAGTTCGGCATCGATATCAAAGAAATTATCACCGGCGATTACAAGGACATGCACCGGGAAGACATTAGAGATAAGCTGCTGGATAACATTAAAACGGTTTACCAGGAAAAAGAACGCCTGATCGGTTCGGAAACACTGCGGGAACTGGAACGAACCATTATGCTCCAACAAATCGATTCCCAGTGGAAAGATCATTTATTAAATATCGATCACTTAAAGGAAGGCATTGGTTTACGGGGCTATGCTCAAAAAGACCCCTTAATCGAATATAAAAAGGAAAGTTTTGGCCTGTTCCAGGCCATGCAGGACCGAATCGAAGAAGAAGCCATCCGCTTCCTGTTTTTAATACAACCAGTGGCTGAAGAAGAAATGGACAGTTGGAAACAGCAAAAAACAGCAAAATTGACAAAACCTTCAGCCAAATTACCGGGGAAAAAGCGTAAAAAAAAGAAAAAGAAGAGAAAATAAAAATAACCGGGAGCAGATTATGAAAGTAAACGCGGTGAACCTGGAAAACAAGGATGTAAATGAAAAATTTAAACATAAATTTTTTCCAAACATCGGATTAACCTTTGATGATGTTCTCCTGGTCCCGGATTATTCTGAAGTCACACCGAATCAAGTGGATACTTCCACAGGGTTTAGCCGCAACATCCATTTAAAAATCCCCTTGGCAGCAGCGGCAATGGACACCGTATCCGAATCCCCAATGGGTATTGCTATGGCCCAGTTGGGCGGTATTGCCATTATTCATAAAAATCTCAGCATCGAAGACCAGGCAGAAAAGGTACGAAAAGTTAAACGATCCGAATCCGGTATGATTGCCAATCCCATTACACTGAAACCGGAAAATAAAATATACGAAGCCCTTCAATTGGTCAAAGAAAAAGGGATTTCCGGTTTGCCCATCGTTGATGCCCAGGGTAAATTAAAAGGTATTCTTACCAACCGCGATATCCGCTTCAGCACCGGGGAAGACCTGAACCAGGAGATCAAAACCTTTATGACATCCAAAAACCTCATCACAGTGAACGAGGATATTTCCATGGAAGAGGCCAAACATTTGCTTCATGTCAATAAAATTGAAAAATTGCCGGTGGTGGATGATAATAACTATTTAAAGGGCCTGATTACATTAAAAGATATCCTGAAAACGGAAACATTTCCCACTGCCTCCAAGGATGAGAGGGGTCAACTGCGTGTAGGTGCTGCTGTCGGGACAGCCCCAGATACCCTGGAGCGGGCAGCGGCACTGGTTGAGGTCAACGTGGATGTTATCGTGGTGGATACCTCTCACGGACATTCGCAGAAAGTCATAGATACCGTCAAAGCCATCCGCAAAAAATATCCCTCTATCGACCTGGTGGCAGGAAACATTGCCACTGCCAGAGCAGCCCGGGAGTTAATGGATTTAGGAGTAGATGCCTTGAAGGTGGGTATTGGTCCCGGCTCTATTTGTACCACCCGGATGGTAACAGGGGCGGGAATGCCCCAGGTTACAGCCATTATGGAAGTGGCCAGGGAAGTAAAAAACAGGATACCTATTATTGCCGACGGTGGGATTAAATATTCGGGCGATATTACCAAAGCCATTGCAGCCGGTGCCAATTCCGTGATGCTGGGTTCCCTGCTGGCAGGTACCGATGAAAGCCCGGGGGAGATGATCATTTACCAGGGCCGGTCCTATAAAAAATACCGGGGCATGGGTTCCATTGGTGCCATGAAAACAGGCAGCAAAGACCGCTACTTCCAGGAAGATGAATATTCGGAATCCAAATTGATACCCGAAGGTATCGAGGGCCGCGTTCCCTATCGAGGCAGTGTCATGAAATTGATCCCTTTATTGATCGGTGGTCTCAAGGCCGGCATGGGACTCACCGGATGCAAAACCATCGAAGAATTAAGAGAAAAAACCAGGTTTATCAAAATTACCAGCGCCTCGTTAAAAGAAAGCCATGTCCACGACGTTTTCATCACCGAAGAATCACCCAATTACTGGTTAGAGTAGACAGTAGACAGTAGACAGTTGGCAGTTGGCAGTTGGCAATTAGAGGAACTAGAGGTGTAGAATGCATGAAATCCAAAAAGTCAGAAGAGTAATCGCAGTTCTGTTGTTTATGTTTACCACTACAGGATGTGGTTTCCTGTGGGCACAAACACAAATCAAGAAACCTCCTCGCACAGGTATAGGATTCAAAGGGGGTGTTTTCGGTATTCCCGACCAATTACTGGATTTATTCATTTACGAACATCCGAAAATCGAAGGATATTCCTACGCCTTTGAGATTCGCTCTTACGGGTCAAAAGGCCCTAAGTCCGTATTCAGTGGTATATATAGTTTTGAATACAGCAAGATGAACGGTGAAGGACCCTGGCGGGATGAGCAAAATCACCGCAGACTGGAAGGGGCCGGGGAGATTACACAACTCAAACTCACGGCTGCAATTATCATGAGCCTTTTCCCCCGTTCGCCGGTTCACCCTTATATTGGCGGCGGTTTGGGTGTGGGACGAATTTCTATATGGTACGAAGGCACCTACACCGATGAACTGGGAACCGAAATAACCGACCGCTACGAAGACAATCGCATTATTCCCGTGATCCATGTCCCTGTGGGACTTATTTTCAATTTCAACAACCGAGTAGAAGTCCGTCTTGAAGGCGGCTTTAAGAACGGCTTCTACCTGGGAGGAGCACTGGTTATTAATTTCTGAGAACCCTGCTTACCTTCTCAACTTCTCAACTTCCAACATATCCGGCGGCATCTCAAACACAACATGAATACCCGTTTCACTATTTAAGTTGTTTTGAATAGAATTTAACACGGAAACGGCACTTTTTTCCGAGCTGTATTTACCCAATATTACCCCATCAGCATGAACATTATTGAATCCTTTTACTTCCTGACCCGATATTTGAATACTATCCACTTCCACCAACCATTTTTTATCCTGGGTTCTTACCCAAATACTCATATCAATCCTCCATGGTTATAATTATCTATATACGTAAATGACATGAGAAAGAGACTCAGGTCCCGGGTTTCTCTGGTTCGGATTCGGATTTCGGTGCTTCCGCAGGGGTGGCAGTACCTGTTTTTGTTTCATCTTCTGCAGCTTGAGGGGTTGGTTGAGGTGGTTGGGGTTTCGGCTGCTGTGTTTTGCTTTCGGGTGCCGGTGTCGGTTTTGCTTCACGAACCACTGCATATGAGAGGGCAATCAGCACGATACCCACGATACATACGACTCCACACACCATATTGACACCGGAGAAAAGGTGATCCACCACGCCCAAATAAATGTCGCTGGTTTTTTCAATGAATATTTCGGCCACGGGTGGAATATCCGTATAGGAATAGGAAAAGGGAAACGCACCGATTCCCCACTCCAGGAATCTACCGGCAAATTTGGAGAGAATTAATGTGAGAATACCTCCCACTAAGGTAGAAACACCGATCCAGCGGAGAATCCCGGAACCGGAGGAAGTAGCAATCAATGCAGCAACTGCAAGTATAATAGCGGGGAAAAAGAAAAGAAAAAAGGTCAACGATAACACAAAGTGGATAATATCTGCGCCCGAGTCACGGAAGTGCCATCTTCCTTCCACTCTGAGCATCTCGACTTCATTGGGAATATCTTCCACTTCCTGGGTCCAGTTGCTGCGCAGTATTTTCACGGCTGCGGCCAGGTCCTGGGGGCGACAGGGAGGAAGCTCTTCCAGGCCATCCAGGTCATCGGCTTCGGCAATCCATTCCCTCATTTGCTCATCTGAACAGGAAGGCAATTTATTGAGAACTTCAGCCAGGTATTGATCAATCTTCTCGTGTTTCAATGCCGACTTTAACGGACGAAGGTTCAACATAATCGTTCTGGGCCGCATTTCTCCCCTGAATATTTTACCAATATCCTCCACAGATCGAGATAACTCGTTTTCCAACCAGGCCATCACCCCAATCTCTTCCAATAACTCTTTGGGAGACGTGTTTGCACTTGCAAAGGCTCTCACCCAGACCCGGGCCCGCTCATCAGTTATAACATACTCACGGTCCACATCTTCCAGCACTTCATCCAACATATTAGGAACTTTGTTGATGATTTCCCTGGGAAGGTCTGACAAAAACTCAGGCGATACCACAGCCTGGGTAATACCAACTGCCCAAATAATAGCCATCAATGACGGGATACCTATAAAAATAATAATCAGTAAAGCAATTGTTTTTCGCACGACGTTCATTTGAATGCTCCTCGATGTAATTTTACTGTAAGAGATATTAAACGATGTATTTCAATAAAAGTTCCATTTTCCGGTAATTTTAATTACAGCTCTGGAGAGGAATTGGGGCGAATACAAGATTCGCCCCTACAAAGTGTTTCTGGTAGGAGGTAGGGGTGAACCTTGTGTTCACCCCCTATTATGACACAGTCTCTTCATAAAACCCTCAATCGACATTTCATTCCAGGGTCTGATAAATCAAATCCCTATGGCTGTATTTAATGCTTGGACATCCTCTTAATCCAATTCGATTATCTCGTACTCTGCACTTCCAAAACCCAGCTCCCTGGCGTAATCGATTTGTTCTTTGTAAGGTATATCATAGGTTAATTTTGAAAAGTGCTTACCGGCTTTTTCTTCCACCAGGTCAAGGGAAGCCGCGTCCACCGCCACAGGATCAAAGGATATGAGCACACCGATATCTGGCAAAATCTTTTCAGTTCTTCCCATACAATCGCAATCTTTGCTGACTCGATTCAAGAAGTTGACATATATCGACTTGTTTTCTTTGTTTTTGTAGACACCCATGGCATGTTCTACCACCTTTCGCTGGAGATCGACGTAGGTTGCCGACCAGTTATAATTCACCGCATCGAACCGGCAAACCGCCAGGCACTCACCGCAGCCGATGCATTTACTTTTGTCGATTTCCGCTTTGCCGTCGATCATGGCTACAGCGTCCTGGGGACACCATTTAATACACTCCTCGCAGGCAGTGCATTTCTTCCTCACAATTGAGGGCCGGGCTGTGGAGTGTTGAATTAATTTCCCCCGGCGGCTGGAACAGCCCATCCCCATATTTTTCAGCGCCGCCCCAAACCCCGTTATCAAATGACCGGTAAAATGAGATACCAGTATTAAAGCCTGGGATTTAACAATCAGGGAGGCAATTTTTACTGTGGGATAAAGCTTGCCTGCTATTTTCACTTCTATCTCCTGGTCTCCCATCAGCCCATCGGCCATAATAATAGGTAAGCCGGTATTTTGCGGGATAAACCCATGCTCATAGGCAAACTCGATGTGTTCAACCGCATTGGTCCGCTTTCCACGGTACAATGTCGAGGTCTCGGTTAAAAAGGGAATACCGTTTTTTTTCTTGACAATATCTCCCATCATTTTAAAATAAAGGGGCCGGACATACCCGGTGGTGGACTGCTCCCCAAAATGGGTCTTGAACGCCACCATATCTTTAGGCTTAATAAAGGAAAAAAAATCATTCTCATTGATTGCTTTCTCCAGTTTGGCACAAACCGATTGATCATCTTCATTGTCCGCCATCTTTACAAAAAAAACCTTTTCTTTCACTGGCATTCCTCCTTTGTTTATTTGTAATCACAACATTTTTAGGCACTTACAGTGCGGTAAGCATTTACAATGCGGTAATAAAGCAACATATTTTCCATATTGCATGTCCCACCAGAGGTGGCTTTTGTTTCATGCCCAGTCTTGAATACAAACGTAGTACCGGTATGGAACAAAATCCGGGAATCTATAGATTACCATTTCCGGCAGTCAATTTCAAGCTTTTTCGCACAGCAATTCTAACTTTGCCGTTTCAAGCAAGGGTAAACACAAGGTTTACCCCTACGAATGACCGAAAACGTTCATCAGACGTAGGGGCGAACCTCGTATTCGCCCGGGCAACCGGCAAAATTAGAATTGCTGTTTTTCGCAGGTATCAAGCGAATAATTTTGATAAACCTCTCCTGCCGAGACTGTACTCGTTTGCCCTGGAAGTGGGTTCCCCCTCAACTTCGCTCGCCCCTGGCTGCCTAATACCTATTTGTTTTTTTCTGTTATTTATTACACTCCTTTACGAATTGAAGGTATTCAGACGGTGCATCTTTGATGTAAACTCCCATCTGATTCAGCGACTGCAGCTTCTTTTTCCATTTGACCCACTGGATAATCCCCATTAATTGGATATTCCCACCATTGTTCGTTTCAAATGAAATATCAATTTTACGGTTTTTAGGCGACAGGGCCGTTGAGATTTGTATCCCACTATCAGAGACATTATTTACCACTCCCAACTTTCCACAGATTTTTGCGATCTGTCTGGTCTTAAATCGTTTATGCTTTCTTTTTTCCATCCTAACACCTGAGACTACTAACACACACCAGGAGACCGTCCGAGAATAGCAAAAAACATCGAAATCCGGGATAAGAGCGAATACAAAATCTTGACCGAGCCTCTACAAAGGCTTTGGGGATTCATGTGAGGATCAACCTTGTGTT
>WVZO01000554.1:4774-8320 GCA_011772425.1 Candidatus Aminicenantota bacterium | reverse complement strand
GGTTGGATGCCACAAGTGTCCGGGTGAAGGGCAGGTACGCCTTTGTACTGAGCGGTGAGTATTATTATTATCCGCGGGTTCTTGGGCCGACAATATTCGAATTGTGGATAATCGATATCTCCAATCCTACCTCACCTGTCCCTGTGAGCATTTATGACTTAACAGATTATTATCCCGGGGAAGTCTTTGTCAGTGGCGATTATGCCTATATTTCCGATTACAACGGTTTACAGGTGATCAATATTTCCAACCCGGCCTCTCCCTACCTGGCGGGAAGGTATTATAGTTCGGACTACAGTGGAATCGGATATGGAGTCTATGCTCATGGTAATTATGCCTATTTAGCATATGGTACCCGGGGGGTGGAGGTGATTGATGTTTCTGATCCCGCCTCTCTCAAACGCACAGGGAATATTGAGACTTCAGGTACTGCACGGGGAATTCATGCCAGCGGCAATTATGTGTATGCGGCAGACGGAACGGGCGGATTGAAGATCGTTGACATTGCCGACCCCTCCACGCCATCACTGGAAGGACATTATGAAACTTCAAAAAAATTAGAAACACAAAATGTCTTTGTAAACGGTAACTATGCCTATGTGGGTGATAGGTACCTCGGTTTCCAGGTGATCGATATTTCCAACCCTTCGACACCCATACTGAAGGGACGCTGTGATATGTCAGGATGGAATAAAGAAATCTATGTCCATGGCAATTATGCCTATGTGGCCAATGGATACAGTGGGTTAAAAATCATCGATGTGTCCAATCCGGCCTCCCCAACACCGGCGGCAGTATACAACCCGTCTGAAAAGGGATACGAGTATGCATATGGGGTTTATTTGAAGGGTAATTATGCCTATTTGGCATATGGCAGCGGGGGACTGCGCATACTCGATGTGTCCAATCCCCTCTCACCCGCACTGGTGGGACGTTTTGATACCTCGGAGAGCTCACGCGGCGTTTATGTCCAAGGTCATTATGCCTATGTTTTCGTTTATAGTGGTTTGCAGGTGATTGATGTCTCGGACCCGGCTTTACCCACAAGTGTGGGGAGCTGTGACTTCTCGGAAACCCCAAATGGAATTCATGTCCATGGTGATTATGCCTATGTTTCCGTTCCCTTTGCTTTACAGGTGATCGATGTATCCAATCCGTCCTCACCCTCAGTGGTAGGAAGCTATCGTGTTTCAGGGATTATCGAGGGAGTATATTTCAGTGGTAATTATGCTTTTGGGGCATATTTGGATGGTTTGGAGATAATCGATGTCTCCGACCCCACCTCCCCCACACTGGCGGCGAAATACTATACATTAAACCGTGCATATGATGTCTATGTTGGCAGCAATTATGTCTATCTCGCCGCCCAGGAGTTTCTAATACTGGAATTACTTACCACTGCATCTCCTCCTCAAATTGCATTGAACCGGACAAATTTCCATTTTGCCGTGGATCATTCCAGCGGTGCCACAGGTTCTCAAACCCTGTTTATCAACAACAGCGGTGAGGGAAGCCTGAACTGGGAAATAACAGATGATCAGGACTGGCTCAATTGTTCGCCCTCTTTTGGCTCCGGGAATGGAGTGGTATTTAGTTCTGTGGACACCAGCGACCTTTCCCCGGGGACACATACCGGGACCATAACGGTTTCCGACCCTTCTGCCAGCAATTCCCCTCAAACCGCTAATGTGACATTAACGGTTTATGATGCCGGTCGAACCTCCGTACCCTTTGGTGAGTTTACCACTCCCATAAACAGATCAACCGCCAGCGGCAGTGTTCCTTTTACCGGCTGGGTTCTGGATGATATCGGGGTGATAAGCGTTCAACTCTTTAGAGAAGAAGGGCATTCATTGAAATATATCGGGGATGCGGTAATGGTGGCAGGCGCCAGACCGGATATAGAACAGCAATACCCGGATTATCCCGGGAATTATAGGGCTGGCTGGGGATATATGATGCTTACCAACTTGCTTCCAGGTGGGGAGGGTATTTTTACTATTACTATACATGCTGAAGCCACAGATGCGGAAGGCCACCGGGTTACCCTGGGAACCAAAACCATAACCGTGGACAATGCCAATGCAATCAAACCCTTTGGCACTATCGAAATCCCGGCACAAGGGGGGGCAGCCTCCGGCAGCAGTTTTATCAATTTTGGCTGGGTGCTCACGCCATTGCCCAACACCATTCCCGGGGATGGATCCACTATCCAGGTAATGGTGGACGGCGTACCTGTGGGGAATCCCGTGTATAACCAATACAGGCAGGATATTGCCCAATTATTTCCCGGATACAACAACAGTGATGGAGCAGTGGGCTATTTTTACCTGGATACCACTGCCTATGAAAACGGCGTGCATACCATTCAATGGACGGTCAGCGATGACGCGGGAAACACCGACGGCATCGGCAGTCGGTATTTTACCATTCAGAATACAGGGGAGGGCAAGGCGCAGCGCATAGCGCACAGTGCAGCGCACAGCGCAGCGTGCAGGGCGTATAGGGAACAGGCTCGCCTGTTCCGAGATCCCATCCGGGACATTTCTATTGATTATTCCAGACCTATTAAAATAAGAAAAGGTTATAATCAAAATTTAGAAATGGAAACCATTTACTCTGATGATAAAGGTACTATAAACATCAAAATCAAGGAATTGGAACGAATAGAGGTTCACTTAACACTTAACACTCAACACTTAACACTAAAAAACACCCCGCCCTATCGATACACAGGGTACCTGGTGTTGAAAAACACATTGAAACAGCTTCCCATAGGCTCCACCCTGGACGCTGCCAGGGGTGTTTTCTACTGGCAGCCTGGGCCGGGTTTTATTGGCAGCTACCGGTTGGTATTTATTGAAAAGGCAGAGGATGGGTATTTAACAAGAAGAAATATATTGGTAACTATAACTCCAAAATCCAACTAAGTTCGCTTCGCTCACAATTGATTGGAATAATGGAATGCTGGAATAATGGGTTTGGAATTCTTCCATTACTCCATTACTCCAAATTCAGAAATGCCGGTTGATATAATATCCTGTTTATGGTATCTTATCTGTCAAATTCAAAAAAGAGGCAATCTTTATGATTATGATAAATTTCTTGAAAAAACAATGGTTTATCGTGGTGATGTGTTTGATGATCCTGGGGGGTTCTCTATTGCCGTCATTGGGTTCGAAATTAAATCCCGACAAAATCACCACTACCACCCTGGTCATCGCTCTATTCTTCCTGTCGGGGCTTTCCTTACCTACGGAAACATTGAAACAAGGGATGAAGGATTTTCGCCTTCACGTTTTTATCCAGGTATTTATCTATATTATTTGTCCCCTGTATTTCATGCTGACAGCGTTTCCTTTTAACGACGTTATGGATGGCCGGTTAATTGTGGGTATCTATGCATTAGCCTGTCTCCCTACCACGGTTTCCAGTTGTATCGTATTCACCCAACTGGCAGGGGGAAATACTATCGGTACTGTTTTCAATGCATCACTTTCGAATCTTTCCGGTATCTTTATTTCTCCCCTCCTTCTGACACTTTTT
>WVZO01000554.1:989-4758 GCA_011772425.1 Candidatus Aminicenantota bacterium | reverse complement strand
CAGGGATTGCATATCGGTTTCAAGAAATTTGCCGTAACGTATAAAAAAGTTTCTGGGATAATCAGCAGTTGTTTCGTGCTGACGATTATATTTTTCGGAGTTTCAAGAAGTGTAGAAAATGCTTCTTTTCAAACGTATTGGCAGCAGTTGCTTCTTCCTTTTGTCTATCTGGCCGTTTCTCATATTATCCTTTTGTTTTTGGCCTTCAACGGTGCCCGGCTCATCGGGCTAAAGCGGGAGAACATCATCTCTACTCTTTATGCTGCCCCCCAAAAAACGCTGGCAATGGGAATTCCGCTGCTTTCCACCTATTTTGCCAACCAGCCGGAAATACTGGGCGTCGCCATCCTGCCGATTCTCTTCTATCACCCCTGGCAGCTCTTTATCGCCGGCCTGGTTAAAAATAGTAATTATATTAATAAGAGATTACCTCAGGCAGTCTGAAAAATCCAAATGACAAAAACAGAAACAACTCCATAGCATCGTACAATGCTGTTTTTGTTTTGAGTCTGTCACCGGCTTGATTGTTGACATTTTCATCAAATTAACCTATCATTAGAAAGAGACAAAAAAACGTTTCCTGTAAGTTTTTTTTAAAACCATTAGAATTATTAAACAAAGGAGGCTGAGCATGACAGAGGAAGAAAGGCGAAAGCGAGTCATTGAAAGCTTAAAGGAAAACCTGGTCTCCCTGAAAGAAGCAGTGGAAAACCTGCAGTATACGTGCGAAGAATGCCGGAAAATTTCTCTTGACAATATTAGTGACAACCGGGATCTGAACACCTTTGAAGAATTAACCTCCCGGTTCGGAAGGCTCTGGGATATCCTAGTAGATCAGATCTTTAAGAAAATTGAGATCTTAGAGGGGAAAAAAAGGCTCAAAAGGTTTACTGAAAAGCTTTTTGGGGGTAACTTAAAATTGATGGATCATATTGAACAGTTAGGTATTATTGAAAGTGCGGATTCTTTTTTTGAAGTGGAGGAACTCAGGAACGCCATTGACAACCAATACCAATTCAGTATCGAGGAGAAGACCGCCCTATTTCAATATGTGTTGGATGACTCCGAGCATTTCTTTAAAACAGCGGATAAGGTGAAGGATTTTGTGACCTCCAGGTACCTGGGATGGTAACAGTGCGTCAAAACGTCAAAATATGGGCCTTTTGGTTTTTTCATCGCCGTTAGGCGTTTAAAATTCGTCCGCAGGACGCCCCTTTACCTATATTTTTCTTGACAATGTTATTAATCGTTTACTTCTAACAGAATACACATTCGCCTGATAATCTCCCCATACACCTAATACCTCAAAACCATTCCTTTTCAACATGGCAGATATTTCCGGGAAACTATACAACTTTATATTATAACCACCACTCATTTTAACCCTGCCATTTTCAATGAAGTGAACGTTAAAAATTTCCCTTTCGTTCATTACATCATAGGTATTTTCATAAAGAATGTAATTATTATCGTCTAACTTTTCCCAATATTTCCCCTTTTTGAAAACATCGTTAAAAACAAAATAAAACTTGTTCTCATAATCCAATAGAAACAAACCGCGCTTTTTGAGAGATTTATTCACTTGTTTTATTACGTTTTCATTTTCCTCGTCGCTCTCAAAAAAACCAAAGGAGGTAAACATATTAATGACAGCATCAAAATAATTTTTAAAGGATATATCTCTCATGTCTCCTTTGATGAATTTTACGCCAGGAGTGGAAAAAGTCTTTTTAGCAATATCTAAATAGTCCTCTGATAAGTCCATACCGGTTACTTCATAATCACCTGATTGTGCAATTAAGTGGGTATGTCTTCCGTATCCACAGCATAAGTCAAGTATTTTAGAGCCTGGAGCCAGTTTTAAAACTGACAGAATAAACCTGGTTTCCAATTGTGTCTGTTCATTAGAAGCAAAACCTACCACATTAATGAAATCTTTTGTGTAGAATTTTTTGAACCATTCCATTGTTTATCGGGCTTTGGTTGTTGATTTTAAATTATACAAAAAAAATGAGTAAATATCAACTTCTAAAAACATCCCACAGCCCACGTATGTGTAAGATTCTGGAATAAAAGGATTTTTTACCTGGCGATTTTTTTTTGCAAATTTGAGAAAAAATCCTTGTTTTTTTTCTCAAAGTTTAGTACTTTTATCGCATGAAGCGAAACATGGCAAAATAATTATTGGAATTTTAAGCCTTAAAGGAGGTGATATAAATGGAGAAGCATCAAAATTTTATAAATGGGAAGTGGTGTGATCCGATTGCGAATAAATGGCTGGAAAACATCAATCCTTCTGATGGGACAACGATTGGGTTATTTGCCGGGTCTAATAAAGAAGATATTAAAAAAGCGGCTGTGGCAGCAAAGGGAGCTTTAAAAGGGTGGAGATTAACTCCTGCCCCGGTACGAGCTGAGTATCTATTCAAAGCTGCTGAATACTTAGAAAAGAACAAAAATAATTTCGCCAGGGACCTTTGCCTGGAAATGGGAAAACCCTACAAGGAATGTATTGGTGATATCCAAGAAGCCATTGACATGACCAGGTTTTGTGCCGGTGAGGGACGGCGAAATTTAGGTTTTGTTATACCGGCGGAATTCCCCAATAGAACTGTTATGTGTTTTCGAGAGCCAATTGGAGTTGTTGGAGCCATAACGCCGTGGAATTTCCCCATGGCCATGCCAGCCTGGAAAGTCATGCCTGCCTTAATAACCGGTAATACGGTTATATTAAAACCGGCAGAAGATACACCTAAATCTGCTGTGAATTTGATTCGTGCCTTTGAAGATGCTGATTTGCCCTCCGGGGTTTTGAATTTGGTTATGGGTTTAGGAGAGGAAGCGGGGGATGCACTGGTATTGCAGGATAGTGTAAACTTAATATCGTTTACAGGGTCAACGCAGGTGGGAACTCGTATTGCTGAAAAATGCCCGGCCCAATATAAACGAGTCGCGCTTGAAATGGGTGGTAAGAATGTAATCATTGTCTTAGCAGATGCGGATATAGATTTAGCTGCAGCGGGGATAGTACGTGCTGTTTTTGGAATGGCCGGTCAGCGATGTACATCTGCAGGACGGATTGTAATTGAAGAACCCATCATTGATTCTTTAACCAAAAAGCTCGTGGAAGCGGCAGACAATCTTAAATTAGGAAGCGGATTAAATGAGGACACGGATATTGGTCCGATCATTAACCGTGATCGTCTTAAAGAGGTTCATAACGATGTTAAAGCGGCAAAAGAAAGTGGAGCGACACTTCTTTGCGGTGGTGAAATTGCTGCCGCAGGAGACTTAAAAAATGGTTTCTTTTATAAACCAACGCTCCTGGCACATGTGACTTCAGGCATGAGAATTTTTAATGAAGAAACCTTTGGCCCGGTGGCTTTTANNCCTGGATGGCGTTGACATTGCCAATAATACGAAATATGGTTTATCAGCTGCTGTCTATACTCAAGATATAGACAAAGCCTTGTTTTTCTCCAGGGAAGTTCGTGCCGGTGCTTTTTTTGTTAATACGCCCTGCATTGGTGCTGAGATACAATTCCCTTTTGGAGGAATGAAGGCATCCGGGAATGGGCGTAGGGAAGGCTCGCATCATATGTTGGATATATATTCCGAATGGAAAACCGTTGCTATTCAGCAAAAGGATTTATTTAAGAGTTCTTCACTAATAGATTGATCAACGGCGTAAATTTTTGGACATTCTACATTTTTGCCTTCGGCGACCAGGGGGCTCTTTTCGAGAAAACCGCCCCCTGGACCCCCGCAA
>WVZO01000554.1:0-975 GCA_011772425.1 Candidatus Aminicenantota bacterium | reverse complement strand
TCTGGCGTCCATCCAGGTAACGGATGCCTTTTGCTGTAAATACGGCATCGTGCTCCAGGGCGATGCGAACTATCTGCTCGTTCCATTCGGGAATCGACGTTTTGATATTCAACTCAATAGCATAACATGTATCGCAATACAATGGATAATCGCCTTTTCCAGGTACGGCATCCTGGTGGTCCCACAACCCCACCACCGGCCCAGCTCCATGACCGTGAAACCCCAATGGATGTGTATATATCTGGGCCCTGATTCCTTGCTTCCCGGCTATAGAAAGGGCGTTATGCAGCAATTGGTTGCCGGTGATACCTGCTTTAAATTCATTGGTAAAAATATCTTGCAGTTGATTTCCCAGCCGCAGTGCTTTTTTTAAACCCAGAGGCACATCGGTTTCGTCTTCTTTTAGCACGTAGGCGTGTTCCTGGGTGTCGGTACATAATCCCAGGTAAATAATTCCCAGGTCGCAGTGAAGCAGGTCGCCCCGTTGAATAACGCCGGTTAACGACTCGTTGGGCTTTCCTTCCTGCATCCGCTGTAAATCCACCCATGGGTGAAACCAGGGTTTTATGCCCAATTGATCGATCTTTTTGCGCATCCACCATCCCACGTCGCTGGTGGTGGTGATCCCCGGTGTAATCACCCGGTTGGAAAAAGCTTCAGCAATAATGGCATGAGCAATGGCAGCGATTTGAGGGTATACCTCCAATTCCCCGGGAATTCGTTTTTCCAACCATCCCACTGCCACGTTTTCAGCGGAACACAACCGGAAGGTGTATTTTTCCCCCAGGTATTTCACCAGTTTGGCTTTCAACGATGCGGTAAGTCCATCTCCAAAGGCAAAGGTATCGGATACGTTAATACCGATGCGCCGGGGATTTCGTTTTGCTGTGAGATCAGCCATGCAGCGCCATTGATCGGTCTGGCCGGGAGTCCAGGCGGCTTTATAGAGGTCTCCCCTGCTGTAGGGACGTACGA
>WVZO01000002.1:5925-17235 GCA_011772425.1 Candidatus Aminicenantota bacterium | reverse complement strand
AAGAAATTTTCTTCATCAATCCAAAACTTTTTTGGATTCATCAAGAAATTTTCTTCAACCATTCAAAACATTTCTGGATGCATCAAGAACTTTTTTAGGATGTTTACTTTCCTGACTCCTTTCTCTCTTCATTTTTCTTCTGAAACCCATGCAAAACCGTGCACAGTTCATATCAATCTGTAAATCCTGGGAAAAAACCAGAGGACCTGCCAAACCTCTCAAAGTAAAGGAGAATAAACTACCAGGTAAATTATCTTTCGTGTATCGATTTGTTAAGGATTACCTGGTAAAGCGTCCCGTATTTAATTTTAATCTATTTAATTGAGAGTAGCGGCAACCATTATGAGTAATATCGACTCCGGATTTCAACCAACCCCGTTTAATTTTGTTTTTCGCGAGGCATAAATTATATATAACTTGTAATCTGTTTGAAATATCATCAGGCAAGGCTATGTAATAATAATCAAGATAGATTATTGCACTTATACCTTCGTAATACTTATCAAAAAAAATACCAGTCTTAATCTTAGTGTTCTCTTTTCCTACTTCTCCCTTTACCATTACTGCTTTATATATCTCTGAAAGTTCATCTGGGTAGTCTGGTCGCTCTAATTTTTTCGCATTTATAGCGAGAATATATGGTTCATCAGGTTTGACAATCCCTTCCTTGACATATTTTTGATATTTATCGTATTTATCTTCTATTACAGATAAAATCCGTAATATAACTTGATCGGAACTAGGAGACCTTATGTTCTTAAATTTTTCACCTTTTTCTGGCGCTACAGCCTCAAACCAAATACGCCCTCCATCTTTATTTAAAACAGAGAAATCAGGGCCTTTTGAGACGTGCTTTCCAAATTTCTTATTTTCTTTATTTAAGGTATCTATGAGATACAATTCCCACAATCGAGACTCGGTATTATCGGCAAGTTGTTGCGGGAAATCTCTATCCAAATACGGCCGATATTTTTTATATAATTTTTCATAATCATTTCTTACTGGACTATTTAAAATGTTTCTATACCTGTGATCTTTTCCCTGTATATTTTGTTTAAACAACATCTGGTTTAAATCCTCCTTTAAGCTATAATAATAGTATTTTATTTCTATCATGTCCACAAAAAACTTTTTTTGAAATCTGCGAACCCCTTAATAATAATGCTTTTGCAAACTAAGAGTTGACAAATTCTTCAAAAATATATCGCGATAGCACATGGTGTTATTGGTACTGATCTGGGATCTACCTTCCAACTGGTCAACTGGATACCGGATAACTCGTATTTATGCGGTGTTGAAGCGCGATTGATTTTCACTGTTGCCACGTTGCCACGGCTGCCGGTGTGTAACCTGTTAAATTTGGTGGGAGTATTCGCGTTAATTCTGGACCTTGTCATAAAGGTTTTTATTTTCCCTTTCTTTTTTAATAATCTTAATATATTTTGATAAAATTTCCACTTGGGACATAGCACGAATGCGTTTAAAAGAGAATAAAGTACCAGGTAAATTATCTTAGTCGATACTGACACTCACTCTGACTGGTCTACTGCTCCCAATAATGGCAATCCGCAGACGAAAGACTGAAAGGCCGATTTACTGAAAACGGTTTTGCCCTATTTATGGGCCTTTCCGTGAATGGGGTGGAAGTGCGCATTTTGTTTGATGAGAACAACGTGCGGTCTTTTCAAGCAAAGGGAGAAGAAGAGAAGTTGAGAAGCGAAGAAGAAAAGAAAGATTTGCTGACCGCTTTCTGAAAAGCGCCCCTTTCCTACGGCTTCCTGACCTTTTTCCTACGGCCCGACAAGCATCTTCCTACGGGTCAACGACCCATTCCTACGCCTTCCTCACCCCATTCCTACGGCTTGATAACCATCTTTTTACTAGATGACGACCCATTCCTACGGGTTCCTGACCCCTTTCCTACGACCCTGGAACCATCTTCCTACCGGCTAGTAACCCATTCCTACGGGTCTGGGACCGTCTTCCTACGGGCCAGGAAGCTGTCCCTACGACCGTGGAACCATCTTCCTACAGGCTAGTGACCCGTTCCTACGGGTCTGGAACCACCTTCCTACGGGTCCCTGACTTCCTGGAAACAGCACGGGAATGCTCTTCCCACGCATATTTACCCCGTTCAAGAAAACCTTACTCAAACCTGACTCGGTGTTTGAAAAGTTGAAAACTTCTATATTTTTTTCGCCTGGCTCCTTTTTCTTTTCTTTTTCTTATATTTATGTTCGTAAAACCTGAAATCAGTTGAAAAAGGTTCAATGTTTGGTCTCCTGTATATAATTTATTGAGCCGGAAACCAGACACCAGGTCTCGTTGACATTAATTCAAGATAAGGTATTTTTTCGACTGTCCACAACCCGGACCAGCCGGAACCAAAAAGGCTATTATTCACCGCAGAGCACGCTGAGAACGCAGAGATGTTTTTTGTTTTTATTATAAAATTTTTTCTCCGCGATCTCTGCGCTCTCTGCGGTGATAAAAAATATTTTGCCAGAAAGTGTCAAGATTTCACGGCACGGTAACCTTCCTCTCTTCCTATGATTTCGGTAACAGTTAAGCTCCAGCTTCAAGCCGCAAGCACCAGCCAAAGCTAAAAGCTGGAGCTTGAGGCTGGAGCTGGTGCTAACAACTGCTGGGGCTTGCAGCTTAATTAACTATTACGAAAATTAAGTCGTACTGAAATCATACAGGAAGATCGTATTCGATTCTCTGGCTTTCTGTTCCAATTCCGGTGTAAAACCGCTCTTTGAAAAAAGAGCAAAATAAACCCGTTCCCATCTGCTGTGATCTTCGATAAGGGCTGCCTTTCGTTCCAGCTCCTTCAATACATTCACACCGACCTTTTCATTCCACCACTTGCACTCTCCTACCAATATTTCCGACTCCCCTACGGCGGCGATGTCGATTTCCTCATTGTTATTCCACCATCTGCCGATTTTCTGTATTTCCAGCGGGGGATTGAGCATCACCTGCTCCATGCATATCTTTTCAAAAACCCGGGACCCATACAAGGAAAAATCCTGTTTGATTTTATCCATCACAAACCCGGTGTTCTCGATCTCGATATAACTTCGATACGGCAGCACATACCGGAACCAGAACCGGAAAAAATGATCCTTTAAAAAATACAACCCCCGTTTACTTTTCGACGGGTTGACCTCTGTAACCGGGACTTCACGCTCGATAAGCTCCAGGTCGATCAACCGGTTCAGGAAAGAGGTTAAGTGAGTGGTGGGAATTTGAAGCCTGCGGGCAATATTGCCGATTTTGTGTTCTCCTTTTGAAATCACCTCCATCAAAGAAAAATAGGTGGCGGTTTCGCTAAGTTCCTCATTTAATATGTACAGGGGTTCATGGTACAAAAAGCTGTCCTTATCCAGCATATTATTCTCAATGGCTTCAAAAATATCGCCGCAATCTTCAAATATTTCGATATACTTGGGAATCCCGGACAAAATCGAGTAGAGTTCGATTAATTGGACAGGGGTTTTTCCTTTAAAAAAAGCTGAAAAATCCTTAAATTTAAGGGGAAGCAATTTAAGTTGAGACGTTCGCCTTCCGTAAAGCGGACTGCTGTAACTTAAGGTTGAACTATACATCATGCTGATAACAGAACCGCATAGAATCAGCATAACGTTGGTGTCTTTTAATAATTCGTCCCATATTCGCTGGAATATGGAAGGAACGGCTTTATTGGCTTTCACCAGGTACTGGAACTCATCGATAACAATAATTAATTTTTCCTTTTTTGAGATATATTTTTGTTTTACCAGGTAATCGAAAACAGTATCCCAGGAACCGGTTTCAAGGTTTCGTAAAAGGTTATCATCCCATTGGTGGGCGGTGATATTTTTAAAGCGGTTGACCTGGATACGCTCCCCCTGGGTATCTGCCAGGTAGTACAGTGCTGTTTTGTTTTTGAAGAACTCTTTAATAAGAGTTGTTTTGCCGACGCGGCGTCTGCCGTAGACCACCAGGAAAGAGGCTGCATCCCGTTTATACTCTTTTTCCAGGGCTTTCAACTCTTTGCTGCGATCGATGAATCCCATTTTGCACCGTTTTTGTCTTTTCGTTTTTCAATTATTATAATCCAAAAACGAAAAAAGTTCAAGGGGCCAGAAAGGTTACTTTGTCGAAGAAGGGGATAGGCAAGAAGTACGCCTTAAAGGAATTTTTTAAATAAAAGGGGCACGCCAGGCGTGCCCCTTTAATAGATACAGTTTTTATTTCCTACTTCCTACTTCTTACTTCTTACTTCTTACCTCAGCATATCATTGATCTCTGTACCGCTGCGATCTTTTTTGTTGTTATTCTGGTTGCAGTCGTCGTTATCCTTACTGGCATCCATATAAATGTCGGGATCGTAGGTAATGAGCAAGCGATAGCAATTGGGAAATTCGCCTTCCGAGGGTGAGGAACTGTTCCAGTCACGTTCCCAGCTTACCAGGAGTGTTGCCCCGGGAGCCAGGTTCCTGATCTCCCGCTGGGCCACAATGGTGCCGCCGGTGGCATTCGGACAGGGTACACCCGGAGGCAATTGATAAAGGTAAGCTTTGGCCTGGTTGGGACCGGCGATGAAGGCTTTTCCTCCGATGTTTTTGACGACCCCGGTAATGCGGATGCGTCCCCTGAATTGGCTGTAGCGGCGTACGATCTGGAAGCGAATCTCCACCGCTGCCGGGTCCGGGCAGTTCCTGGGAAACGGCTTTATCATTTCCGGTTTTATTACTGTAGTGGGTCTGACGGCAGTGACGGTACGGGATTTAATGGTAAAATCTTTCCATGTAGAGCCGCCCGTGGGGCCTGTTATGGGAAATTTGCAATAGACACCCACCCTGTATTTTCCCGGTGCCAATCCTGCGGGTATTTTAACGTGAAGCACAGTGTTGCTCCAGGACAAAACGATCAACTTATTGGCGCCGCCTTTGTTAATGCAGGGGGTTTTGGTTCCCTGGGTGGGGCCCCACGTCCCGTACATTTTAAAGGTATCACCAGGAAAACCTGATGTTTTACTTAATGACCTGAAATATATCCCACAACCCACCGGTTGTTGTTGGGAAGGCGTACATCTTAACGTGAACACAGCCCTGTTGGATGTCATCTTGTTAGGCGTCAGGATTTGAACGGCTTCCCATTTCTTACCGGGAGCACTGAGCTGCCAATAAGTCGTAACGTTTTGCGTTCCCGGTCTTCGGAAGCGCAGGGTTTTTACCGGTGCACTGGCACCATCGCTGCGAATCCATTTGTACTTCACCACGCCAGGTTTATCCACGGTAATCTTTCCCACAAACTCAAACCGTTTGGGGCATTTACCGGTCCAACTGGTGGGTGTGACACTGGCGGTTACTTTGACCACTTTTGCCGCCAACTCCGGGGTAAACACCAGCGCGCCCATGACAACAGCTAAAACGATGACTAACTTTATTCGTTTCATTATTCCTCCTATTTGATGCTTTTTTAAGCATATTCGGTTTTTGTTTTTTTTAGTTTCATATAATACTAAATATAAAAAAAATAATAAAGTCTCAAAAAATTTTTTTTGCTTTATCATGCAGGATGATTTATAATTATATTATAACGACTATAGATGAAAATGGACCAAAAGATTATTACCCTTACCCCCGGGAAAGTGGGCGGCGCCAAAAGAAAGGAAGGAGAGGAGACGACTGTTTATCGGGAAATGATCAACGAGCACTTTGCTTTGATTGAACGGCAGTGCTTCCGGGCGGTAAAGCGGCAGTTGAAGGGCCATAGTAAATTGGATACCCTGGTGAATATTGAGAATGAAGCGCTGGAGCTGTCCAACCTGGTATTGGATACATTGCAGCGGGATAATTATCACGTCCTGCGGCAGTTCAAGGGAAATGCCAAACTAAGCACCTATATTACCACGATTGTTGCCCGGCAGGCAGTAGACATGGTGCGAAAAAAATTGGGCAGAAGCCGTGAAAAAGAACGGGCCCAAAAGTATGGAAAAACCGGGATGTTGATCTATGAAAGAGTTATCCAACAGGGGCGTCCTGTTTCAGATGTCTTTCAGGAACTAAAGTCCAGGGAAGGAATCTCAGAGTCCCTGGAAGAGTTCGAAACCATCACCCGGAAGATAAAAGGGAAAAAAAACAACCCGCCATCTTCGCTGGAAGTGGAAGCCAACCCGGTGGTGAAAGAGGGAATCTCTTTGAAAGTAGATGGCAATGAAAAAGAAGAAGTGGTGATTCCCGATACCCACAGCGATCCCCAGGAATTGTTAATAGAAGAGCAGCGAAAACAGAGGCTGGGGGAGGTGGTGGGGGAAGCGATTGCGCAATTGAGTGGAGAAGAACGCATGATACTGCGGATGCGGTTCCCTGCCGATGAAGAAGAGAAGCCCCGGAAAGTGGAACAAATCTCAAAATTGCTGGGAATCAGTTTGAAAGCTACTTATAAGCGAATCGACCGTCTCCTGAAAAAATGCCGGCGATTGTTGGAGCATAAAGGAGTGAACATCGATGAATTGCTCTAGGTTTTTTTACAAAATTTTTCTTCTCAGCACTCTCAGCGTTCTCCGCGGTGAAAAATTGGGAAATGGCCGACTAAACCAGTGGGCCAGTTAGTAAGTATGAAGTATGAAGTGTGAATGATGGTGAAACCGATGAGAGACGATAAAGATAAATTATCATCATCAGTGGGTGTTTCCGTGGATGAACGGCTGGGGAATGTCCTGTCTGCCGGTTTGCTGGAAGCGGAAACCGATGAATGTGTTGATGCAGAAGTAATTGCCGGACTGGTGGACGGGGCCCTGCCTGCCGACAACGAAGAGAGAGATAAAGTTATGAAACATCTTTCCTCTTGCGATACCTGTTATGAGATTTATATGCTGACCGCAGGCCTGTTGGCTGAAGAGGAGAGAAAAGAAGAAAAAAGTAACATCATTTGGCTTCGACTTAAACCCCTGGCATTGGCTGCAACGATTTTGATTGCCGTGGTTGCCATGTACCTGTTTTTTAAGGTGGATGAAATCCCCAAAACTGCTGAGCAATTAGTGAAGATGCCGGAGCCAAAAAAAGAAGCTCTTTATCGGCAGCCGGCACCTGCTGCACCCGAAGATAAAAAAGCCGCTGTAAAAGATGAGGAAGCCGCACGTACGGATTCGGATTCAGCTCCCCCTCCGGATGCATTTTTTGAAGAAAAGGTTAAAGATAAAGTAGAGGCTAAATCCCTGAAAAAAGGAGGTAAAGGTTCGTATGAGGAGGAAGGAGAAAAAAGGTTGAGAGCGGTACAGCCAAAAAAAGGCGGGCCGAAGCTTGAGAAGAAAAAGATCGCGCCCGGGACTGTACCTGTGGAGGAGAAATTTGATATTTCTGGGGAGAGGCGTGGGGAACGTGAAGAAAGGGAAACGAAAATCACTGCTACGAAAGTCTATGGCCCCAAAAGGAAAACAACCCGGGCGACGGCAACCACAAGCAAACCACCCGAAGTTGCCAGAGTGAACATCATAAAACAACCACTTGGATTTGATTCCGGTTTCTACCGGTTGTATCATTTGAAAGACCGGTTACTTGCGTACAAATCCGATATCCCCGGTAATGAGTTAACGCTGCTTTTTAAGGAGACGTTTGAATTAACAGAGCAGTTGAAAGAAACCTTTAAACGCCTCAGGAAAGAGGCGGTAAAAACCGGTGATTTTAAACCAATGGAAACCCTGACACAGGGCGCGTCAGCAGTTCCTCTAGTTACGCTGGTAAAAGGTGAGGAGACAGTCTATATTTATCCTAACATGGGTTACTTTCTTTCTAAAAGTATTCCCGGTTCGACTGAGTACCGGTTTTTTAGCCTGGCCGCTACGGGGTGGTGTGATGCTGACGGTGTGTGTTATAGTTACGGCCTGGGCCGGGCAGGAATAGGACCAAAATCTTCTTTAAAGAAAATAGAACCTGTGGGTAAGCGAGATAGAATAATCGATCCACAAGAAAGGAAAAAACGCCTGGCAAAATGGGAAACGCTGTATTCTGAATTAAAGGGAATTTACAGGGAAATCGCTTTCCACACCATCAACCATTTAAAGACGTTCAAGGAATAATACTTCTTCCAGTTTTTTTGCCAGTGTTCCCATTGAAAATGGCTTTTTAAGGAAACCGTGAGCACCGGCCGCAAGGATTTCTTGAGCAGCACCATCTAGGTGGCAGCCGCTGCATATGACTACTTTTAGATCGGGCCGGGTTTCCCTAAGAAGAGTGTAGATGGTTTTGCCCTTCATATCAGGGGTAGTAATATCGAGCAAAACTAAATCAATCGGACCATCATGGGTTTTGGCAATATTAACGGCTTCGTGTCCGGTATTGGCTTCCAGGACCTGACAGCCTAAATTTTCTAATATTTCCCCGGTTACATCCCGGGTTGTCTCTTCATTATCGACCACCAAAATAGTATCCTTGCTTTTGCTAAACCTTTCTTCTTTTGAAATTTTTGCATTTTTCGCCAGGTCATCTGAGGGAGGCAGGTAGATTCGGACGATGGTGCCTTTGTCTATTTCGGATTCCACATAAACAAAACCCCCATGGTTTTTAACGATGCCATAGACCGCAGACATGCCGAGCCCGGTAGCCTTGATCTTCGTGGTAAAGAAGGGTTCGAAAATATTATTTTTTGTCTCCTCGGTCATTCCCTTGCCATCATCCTCTATTGCCAGGCTGACATAAGGGCCGGCAGTAAAGCCTGGATATTTTTTGGCAAATTCCTCATCAATCTCTTTATTTCTGACCTTCACCCGGATACGTCCTTGCTTTTCGATAGCTTCTGAAGCATTTTGCATAACAGCGGACATGACCATCTGGAGCTGAGTGGGATCACCATGAATATTTAAAATATCCCGGGGTAAATCCGTCTCTATACGAATACCAGGTTTAATATTGTGATGAATCACGGGCAGCGCGGTTCTAATAAAGTGGGGCAAGTCAATGGTTCGGGACTGATAGTTCCCTCCTCGTGCATAAGCCAGCAATTGATCCGCCAGCTGGACCATCCGTTGAATAGAATTCTGGGTTATTTTAGCGAATTTTTTCACATGCTCGTCTTCCGATAATCTTATTTGAAGTGTCTCAGCGCTCCCGGATAAGATCATTAAGGCATTGTTGAATTCATGGGCAATGCCGCCAGCCAACGTGCTGATGGCTTCCATCTTTTGTGCATTTCGAAGTTTCATCTCCAGCTGTTTACGTTCTGAAATGTCTTGAACAATGGTTAGTGCACTGACCGGTTTATCATCTTTATAAATAATTCGTGTATTCACCAGGGTCCACAGCTCTTGTCCACTTTTGGTTTTGATCTTATATTCAAAAGGAGTCGCCAGCTTTTCCCCTGTTTTGGTTTTGCTTATACTTTTAAGCACGTGCTTTTTAATCTCCTCAGCAAATAAAACCACAGGGTCCATGGACAGAAGTTCTTCTTCAGTATAACCCAAAATATCGCACATCACATCGTTCACCTGGAGGAACTTGAAGGTTGAGAGATCCACTGTGCAAATTCCTGTTGGGACATTTTCTACAATATGCCGGTACTTTGCCTCACTTTCTATGAGTTCCTGCTGTATCTTCCTGATATCTGTCACATCCAATGCCACCCCGGTTGCACCGATTACAGTGCCTTTATCGTCCAATAATGGTACGTAGCGGTTCTCCCAGGTAATATCGTGAATTTGAGTAAACGAATAAAATGACTCGCCTTTTAATACCCGGTTGGCGTCATCAATGATCTGTTTATTATCTGCGTACAATTCAAAGAGTGATTGTCCGACAACTTCACCTGGTTTAAGCCCCATCGCTTCCAGGCCCTTGCCTTCTGAAAACGTGAATATTCCATCCTTATTGATGGCCCAAATAACAGCCCCGACTTGATTGATTACCACATGTAAACGCTGCATGCTCTTGAGCAGCTCCATTTCTACCTGTTTGAGTTCGGTGATGTCAGTGAGTACACCTTGAATCCCGATTACACGATCTCCCTTATATTGCGGCCGGCTCGACGCGCGTATCCAGTGTATTTTGCCAATCTTGTCGGGAATTCGATATTCATTTGGAGTCGTTTGACCGGATATGGCATGCTGAAGATTCTTCTTTAAACGCGGCAGGTCTTCCTCAAAGACAAATTCTTTGAACGGCTGGCCGATGAACTCCACTGGATCATATCCGATAAGGGATTTTACAGCAGGGCTGACATAGGTAATTATTCCCTCGTTGTCAATGGTGTAAATGACATCGTTTATGTTTTCTACCAGGTCGCGATACTTCTCTTCGCTGGCCCGGACTGCTTCCTTTGCCTGCTTGTCCTCCACCAGGTGCCGCAGCCAGTGGTTCAATTTCACTGCCGGAAGGTCCTGGCTTAACAATTGGTTTGGGGGTATGTAGAAAGGATTATCGCAAATATTTGTCCCCACCACGGCAATGGGATGGGTGTGCAGCACATCTATTAGTACTGTTGGCGAGAATTGTCGTTTGTCGTACTGGCAAATGGCCAGGGATTTGCTGCCGGGGAAATAGTTATTCAACTTGGCCTCATATTCGATCAGCCGTTCAGAACCGGGTATTCCTCGCAGCGCCCAGGTCATTTCGCCAGTGACACGCAGCGCAGCCCAGCCGTCTGCCAGGGCTTTCTCTGTCTCAGAGCGCAGCAGATCGATCATCCCGTCCGGATCAAACACACCGTCTCCCATGTAAGCGTTGTCCCGTGTCAATATGAGTAATTGTTTACGTTCCAAATAGGATTTTATATCAACCCCGTCGTCCCGCAAGTATCCCAGGATGGTCTCGGCAGTATGGGTGTCCACGATATATATCACCCGCTGCTCAATCTCCAGCCCCTTGCGCAAAAAAGGAGTAACCAGCGACCGATGCTCCTCCTCGGTTTCGTAAATGCAGCACAGGTGGTCACCTGGCGCCAGATCATCAATCGTATATAATGAATAAGTAAATTGTATTTTTGTTTTCATTTTATCTTCCCTTCAATTAGAAATGCTGTTAAAAGCGGGGATATTTTAAAGGAATTTTTACAAAATTTCAACCATGATTATTTTTTTTCTGCCTCTCCGTCTCCATGTCTGCCTGTCTCAACAGGTTGCTGGTTAAAAAAATTTTTTTATTTTTTTTTTGAGACTTGAAATTATTATCAACCCATGTATTCCAGCATCGGGGGGCACGTGGGAAAAAGGAGGAAATGGCGGTGAATTTAGTGTCTTTACAAATTCTCTTCAATTTTATAAAATATTACCAGGTTTGAGAAGTATTCTTAAACTAGAAGGCAGTAAAAGCTAGTAAGCGCTGCCGT
>WVZO01000002.1:0-5868 GCA_011772425.1 Candidatus Aminicenantota bacterium | reverse complement strand
AAGAGTTGAACAACATCCTTGAGCGTCTTCGGGCTAGTTCCAGCGATATCGAAGCCTGCGCGATCGTTTCGCAAGAGGGGTTGATGATTGCCAGTTTGCTCCCCCAGGGACAAGACGAAGCCCCAATCGCAGCCATGAGTGCGTCAATGATGTCTATGGGTATGCGAACCGCAAAAGAACTTAAACGCGGGGACCTCCAGCAGATCTTTGTTAAAGGAGAAAATGGGAATGGGGTTATCATGCCTGCGGGTCCCCATGCGGTCCTGTTATGCCTGGCCAGGAAAGAAGCTAAATTGGGACTCATTTTCCTCGAATTTTCCAGGGCTGTTGAAGAGGTGAAAAAGGTGCTGGTATGATTTTTCAATGGCCCTTACCGTATAAAACAAAGACATGGAAGTTAGAAGTTTGTCGATTAAAATAAATAAAAAAAAGGAGTATGTGAGATGGGAAAAATTATTGCAGTTGCCAGTCAGAAAGGTGGTGTTGGGAAAACGATAACCGCGCTTAACCTGGGCCATTGTATGAGCAGGTTCGGTTCTAAAGTTATGCTTATTGATGGAGATCCCCAGGGAGCAATGGGAATCACCAGTAACCTGTCGAAACAAACAGAGCTCGGGTTGATGAATCTGCTTAAAAATACGGCTAAACCCGAAGAGATCGTCTTCACGACAAAGGAGAAATCAATGAGTGTCGTGTGGCTGGGAAGCATCCAGCCGGCGGATGTTTTATTACTGGAAGACGAAGCCAGGAACGGAACGTTCGGTATGTTGATCCAATCCCTGACAGAAGATTACGACTATGTCATCATCGATTCACCGTCAGGAGTAGGGGGAATCCCTGCTTCACTTTTAAGTATCAGCGATGGTGTCATTATGACCATAAACTGCCGGGCAATTTCCCTCAAAACCATCCCGTTGTTCCTGAAGCTGATAAAAAGCATAAAGGACCAACATAATCCCAAACTGACACTTGAAGGGGTTCTTATCACCATGTTTGATTCCAGGAGCGCTATGGAAAAGCAAATATTGGAAGAAATTAAGAAAAGCTTACCCGGTGATGTTTTTTTTAAAACCATGATCCCTTATAGTGAATATTATGAAAAAGCCAGTTTATACTCTGTCCCAATTGCCATGATGCCCAAGGGAGTTCAGGCTGCCCGGCCCTATTTTGAATTGGCTTTGGAGCTTAAAGAAAGAGAGTTAATGGTAGAAAAAGAGGAAGTAAGCGATGAGGACATTGTGGGACTCTTCTGAGATAAAAGAAGCCGCAGCACTTTTTAATGAGATATTGGCCAGGTCCAGGACACCTCCTGTATCTCCTGCCGGCCCCCCCGGCATGGAGAAAGTAGGAGGAGCCGTATACCGCGGCGACCAGCTTGAAGAAGAATTGGTTTCCTTGTGCAGCCGGGGAGAATTCAGCGGTGCTGTATTAGCCGACATCCACGGTCTGCCCCTGGCTGTTCACAACAGTCCCGTGGAAGATGAGGTTTTAGCCGCTTCCACCTCTGTCCTGGGGGAGTCACTGGAAAAAACCACCCGGCTCCTCAACCAGCCCAATGCTAACAATATCTCTATGGATATCAATTATATGGATAAAATTGTCCTCAGGAAATTTTTCATCGACAAAGAACCTTATTATTTAATGATCATCAGCCCCCAGCATGTTGACGAAAGGACTGAAGTCGAACTTTCCATCAGTCATATTTCTACTATCTTGAAAGAGAGGTAAGAAATCAATTCTCCATTGCTTCTTCAATGAGTTGTTCTGCGATTTCTTCAGTGGAAATTTTGTAGGTACCGCTGTTGATTTGCATTTTTATTTGCTCAACCTTTTCTGTCCGGACATCCGGGGAAGCCATGGCCGCTCCTTGCATTTCTTCATTCTTCTTGATGCGTTTCAAAGCCTTCTGTATAAATTCGCTGTTACGTTTTTCAGTTCCGTTTGCATCTATATCGATGCCCATGGCAACCTCCTGTTTAATACGGACGACCTAGGTTTAATATTTCGGATTTTTTCGCAAAAACGTTAATGCCATTTTGCTCCATTTTTACCATAAAACCCTTTCCAAAAAGCCAAAAATATATTATTATATAGGATAGCGCAGGGCGCAGGGCGCAGGGCGCAGGGCGCAGGGCGCATAGAAAAGATCAGCGCGCGGAGCTCTAAACGCCAAGCCCCATGCGCTGTGCGCTATGCTAAAACAGGAGGTGTTAATGGATTTAGCAGCGATTATCAGAGACGTACCGGATTTCCCGGAAAAAGGCATTATTTTCAAAGACATCACAACGCTCTTGAAGGACAAAGATGCATTAACGTATGTGATCGATGGTATGGTAGAAAGATACCGTGATAAACAAATCGATAAAATCGTGGGCATCGAGTCCCGTGGATTTATTTTCGGCGGTGCTGTGGCCTATCTCCTGGGATGCGGTTTTGTCCCGGCCAGGAAACCGGGCAAATTACCTGCTGAAAAAATCAGCGAAAGCTACAGCCTGGAATACGGCACCAATACCCTTGAGATTCATACCGATGCCATCGAAGCCGGCGAACGGGTCTTGATTATCGATGACCTGCTGGCGACCGGCGGAACCGCCGCTGCCGTGGCCAAAATGGTGGAACGCCTGAACGGTGAAGTCGTGGCCATCGAGTTCCTTATCGAACTGGAATTCCTCAACGGCAGAGAAAAAGTCAAAGAATACAATGTTAACAGTTATATCCGGTACTAGGAGCCTTCCCGAGAATGCGAAAAAAGGGGTATTTCCCATTACTGCTGGTATTGTTTTTAATGGCAATGACTCTTCCGGCTGTTGAACCCGAAGAATACTTGCTGATGAAACCCATCCAGGACTCCTTGAATACCGGTGACTTTAACCACCTTAAAAATCATTCGGAAAATAAGGTATCTATTAACTTCGACCCCCCCTTTGAATTAAACGGGTACCTCTATATCGATAAGATTATAGAGGAGTTTAACCGGAAGTTTGAACAATATAAAACCAACAAAATCCAGTGGATTTCCGCACATCTTGAAGAGAAATTTGCTGTTCAGTCTTTAAATCTCATCCTGAAGAACAAGCGATCCGAAAGGACTGCTAATTATAAGTTTATCTTTTTTTTGCGAAAAGTAATAACAATCGTAAATACAAAAGAAATTAAAGAATGGAAAATATATTACCTCAGAGGACTAAGGATATAATCACCATTGGATTGACTGCAGCCATCGCTGCTGTCATCCTTTACCTGGTGGTATACAATCCCTCCAACCTGGATAACCAGGACATTTACCAGTCTGTGCTAAAATGCATCCGAACCGTTGAACACACGCTTCAAGACAAAAAACGGGAGTATCAAGAGAGAGCGGTCACCTTATTCGAAGAATACCGCTCAAACACCCTCCAGCATTCCCAATTGCATCCCCAAGAGGCATTGATAATCGAACAGGATGGGGTTCCTAAAAACTATTTCGGGGAAGTTTATTATTTTAAGTACCGAAATATGGAGACCGGGGATTGGGCGTTTATTGAAAAAAACAGGGATATGTATTTTACCCGGAAAATGGCAGATCACGTGTTCTATGTCCGCTTCTTTTGCAACCTCGAAAATAGTATGCTCTTGAGACGGATGAGATTTAACTTCCCTGTCAGCGAATTTAAATTCTCCAATTCTCCCATACAGGGTCACCAGAATAAGTATCAATACGATAGTATAAAAGAAAGAAAAGAAAAAAAAGTAATATTTTTTTATGATCACCTTTTAAGAGACTCCAACCATCAATTGATCCTTCACCTGAAATTCTATAAAACAGATATTGAAGCCTATTATAAAAGAAACAAGATCGTATATTTATATTCCGCTGTTCTTCTATTTATTCTCCTATGTATTTTCTATTTTTATAAAAGGAATGTGCTCCTTACCCGGTTTTTATGGCTGGGACTACTGGTGAACCTGTTTTTTCTGCTTCCCATGTTAGGGAAGAATAATTTGTATTTAAATGTACCCATCGATGCATTAAATACCACGCTGCGTTTTTTTTCGCTTGCCCAGGTGATGGTCATCTTATTGTCTTTTATTTTTGTCTTTTACTTCTTGCGAGAATGGTTAAAAATAGGAATTGTCTCCTATATTCTTTTCAATGTTACCCTGGTGGTTAGCCTCAAAGTCAGCGATGTCATATTTGATGCGGTTAATTTTAATTACCTGGATTTTAGCCTGGATTATTTGTCACTCATTATTTTGAACTTTTTTCTGCACCTATGCCCCCTGCTTTGGCTCAAGTGGATGGTCCCTGATATTGAAAAGAAATTAAAAACACCCAAACAAAAAATCGCCGGGAGTGGGGTGTTCCTCCTGGGGCAAATCTTCCTGGTGGTATTCCTCTGGACTATATTCAAAACACCATTGATCAATATGTTGATCCTGTCGTTTATTGCCTTTATCCTTTTATTTTTTAAGCGTGGGCTGCTTTCACGAGTGGCAATTGTATTTTTCCTTGCGGTTTCAATTTTCCATTTGACAGCCGATCATTCATTCAGGGAAAAGAAAGAGTATATTGAACATAATCTGAAACATATTCTTTTAAACCAACTCAATTATGCCAAATTTATTGCCCGAGAGATTGTGCATGAAATTACCCGAGAAATTGTGCAGGAAACTGACGTTGGCACCAGTGGTTTTTATGGGTTTTTCACAGGGGAAACCGGCACCTCTTCAACATTGGAAAGCATCTGGCGTAAAACCATTGCCTCAAGGGAGAATATCGCTTCCGGCATATTTGTTGTTTCCAAAGATAATGAGGTATTAAGTCAATTTGCCTACCAGATTCCTTTTTTGGAGTTAAAAACCCAGGAGATTTTTCCTTTCTGGGCAATCGAGGATGCGGTTGCCGAGCTCTACGGTAACGAGGTTTCCCTGGCTGCGGCTTCCATAAATATCTTTAAAGGTTCGGAATACCTGGGCCGTATTATTGTGGAGGTGCTTAATTCACCCCAATTGCTGTTGCGATACCAGGATAAAGTCAATATTTTTACCCTTGATAATAAAATCCACGGCAGGGATTTTAGTTACGTTAAATTAAATGCAGAAAATCAAATCGTGGAGAACCCGTCCAATATTAACCTGGAAAATATCACCGGGATTTTACAACACAACAACCAATGGATCGGATTTAAATATATGGATTTGACTTTTAAAGGTTATATCTTCAGACAGGGTGGGAATGCCATTATTATTTTCTTCCCTGAAAATACGTTATTCAAAAACCTCTCTGAGGTGATTAAAATATTTCTCATCTTTTCCATATTCTTCCTCCTCTATTATGCCAATGAATTAAAAGAAATCGATTGGCGGTCTATTTATTATTCCTTTTCCATCCGCGTGTTCTCCTTTTTAATTTTAATTTCCCTTTTAACAGCGGTTTTGTTTTCAATATTTTTCATCAATTTCAGCGTCCGGATATCCGAGCAGAAAGTCATGCGCGTGGTTTATGAAAACGGGAGAATTGCCCAGAATATCGGTTACAACCTGATCAAAGAACCGGGAGGATTTTCCCCGGGTCATCTATTAGCCATCTCCGGGGTCCTGAACAGCGATGTCAGTGTTTATGAAGAAGATGGCAGCCTGGAGGAGACCTCCAATGTTCGAAAAATTATCAATTCCGAAATCCCCAATTATTTGCATTCCCAGATATTGACATTGTTAAATGAAAAAAATCAAAAATTTGTTCTTTTTGAAGATGAAAAAGGCTTCCACCTTTTCTACAAGATTTACAATTATATTTTTATGGCAGACTTTTCCAATGAATGGGAAAGAAACTTATCCGAAGAAGGTTACTATCCCTATTTTATTATTACTCTATTTTTTATATTGATG
>WVZO01000502.1:1583-1720 GCA_011772425.1 Candidatus Aminicenantota bacterium | reverse complement strand
GGAGGAACTGGTAACGTATAAAAGAAGATGCAGTTGGTTTGAAAACCGGCTTGCCGATATGATGGCGCAAGACTTCTTGAATGAATCCCGACAAAACCAGTCAGACTCCTCATTTAATATTATCACCAGGGCGTTTA
>WVZO01000502.1:0-1433 GCA_011772425.1 Candidatus Aminicenantota bacterium | reverse complement strand
TGGAGCATCGGATGTTCAGAGGATGTCCATTTTCCTTTTGATAAACTCAAAGATGAGCTGCTGCCTGTAATAGGGGGAAAAGGCGGTGGACGGTCTCCTTTATGGCAGGGAGCCGGAGCGAAACCGGGAGGAGTAAAAGATTTTCTTTCCAGGTTCAAGACTCTTGCTGAGGACCTGTAACCTTGGCACTGGCGATTCCTCCAAGGGTTTGATGAATCAAACCCCTACTTATACCGCCTGCCGTGTTTGATGACGATATCTACTCGTTGAAGCAAACAGATATGGCGGAGAATATCACCGCGTACGGCAATGATGTCCGCGTATTTACCTTCGCTGATAGTGCCTACTTTGTTTTCGACTTTCATCTGTACAGCTGGCCAATAGGTGGCGGCTCGAATTGCTTCCATTGGGTCCACGTTGAGTTTATTGACCCATATATCTATTTCGTTCCAGGTGGACTGGCTGTGAAATAACATGGGAATGCCGCTGTCGGTTCCTACCAAAAGAACCAGCCCGGCATTGCGCAATTGTTGAAATTTTCGGGCCAGGGTAGGAATTCGCTGCGGTGTGATCTGGTAGTAGGGTAAGCGTTCCGGGTGTTTGAAAGAATTTCGAATATCCTTAACGATGTTTTCCGGCAGACCTTCATAACAAGAGGGATCGTCTAATATTTCCGGGTTATCACGGAACAGTGGGGGATAGGTCTTGTCCCAGTGGGCATAATCTGTGTGGCCGTTGATCATCAAATGCACGTGCGCATCCCAAAGACCCGGGAGTACGCTCATTCCCTCTGTCGAAATAATTCGGGCGTCGCCCGGTATTTCAATTGCCCCTACCTGGCCTATCGCTTTAATATATTCTCCTTCGATAAGAATCACCGAATTTGGCAAGGGTTTGCCCCCGTAACCGTCAATCAACGTACCGCCAACCAGGGCTAACCGGGACGGGGTTGGCTGAGTTTCGCTGAAGCCGGATTGGGCTGTAAAAAATAGTACTGATATGCCGATGAATAAAAAAAAGAAACCTGGGAAATATCTACGATTGAGATGAGATTTAACCATTGTTTTTTTCTTCCGTTTTTTTCATTGTAATTTCATAACTTAGAATTATACNNTCCTCTTTTTCTCTCCTGGAAAATCAAAACAGGAGTTGAATAAGGTGCCGGGTACTTTATTCCATTTTAATTTGAATAAAAGGGTTGACTCTTTTTTAATGTCAATGTATCATATTGACATGGAAAAAGAGACACCTTCCCAGAGAATTAGCAGCTTTATTAGAGATAAGGGGGGGTATGTCAAAATGAAGGAATTGAAAGAAGCTTCATTTAGAACCGGCAGCATCAAAAAATTCGTAGAGGCAGGAATAATCGATAAAATTAAACCCGGTCTATATCGAATTTCCGACCTTGAGTATCCTGCTAATGTTAGCCTCAG
>WVZO01000037.1 GCA_011772425.1 Candidatus Aminicenantota bacterium | reverse complement strand
TTATATTTTTTTTATAATCTGTGTAAATCTGTGTAATCTGTGGTTTTTTTCATAGCAGACGAAAAATCACAGATTCACAGGCGATGGGTATACCCGCCTGGAATTCCTTTCCTGGAAAATACGATCTGCCACAACTGGATGTTCCTGGCACGAAAAGAACCGGCGCAGCTTAGAAGATAATATTTCCACATCCGATAAAATCGTTCATCATATTTCTTGTTCTGCTTGATTGTGTCCCAGTTCTTTTCAAAATTACTATACCACGCCATTAGAGTTTTATCATAATCTGCCCCGAAATTATGCCAGTCTTCCATAATAAACAATCCCTCCACAGCTTTAGTAATATGCGCAGGGGAAGGTAACATGCCGTCCGGGAAAATGTACTTATCCATCCAGGCATCGCCAATAACCTCTGATTTATTACTACCGATTGTCTGTAATAAGAACAAACCGTCTTCATGCAAACAATCATAAACGACCTTCATGTAAATCCTGTAATTCTTGTAACCAACATGCTCAATCATGCCTATAGAGACTATTCTGTCAAATTTTCCCTCCAGGTTCCTATAATCTTGTAATCTTATATCCACAGGAAGACCGTTACAAATCTCTCTGGCCAGTTTTACTTGTTCTTTAGAAACAGTTATTCCTACTACCTTTACGTTGTACTTCTCTGCTGCGTATTTGGCAAATCCGCCCCAGCCGCTGCCAATATCCAAAACGCTCATTCCAGGTTTTAATCCAAGCTTTTTACAAATAAGGTCCAGTTTTGCTTCCTGGGCTTGATCGAGGTTTTTTGCATCCTTCCAATAAGCACCGCTGTAATTCATTCTCTTATCAAGCATTAATGTGTAAAGGTCATTGCCAATATCATAATGTTTTTCTCCTATCTTATACGCTTTTGATCTTCTCTGAAGATTCAATAACACAGCTTTTACAGCAATCCACAGCCTGGGAAAACCTTTAATTTTTTTTTGAAGTTCTGCGTTTAACACCTGGTAAAAGAATTGATCAAGACTCTCAGCATCCCACCAGTTATCCATGTATGATTCTCCAAGACCCAGGGTGCCCTGGCTTAAGGCTCTTTGATAAAATCTTTCATCAAAAACCCGGATATCCCAGGGACGACTTCCATTAATCTTAACATCCGCAGCAGCAAGTAGTTCCACCGCGGTTTTTTTAAAACTATTAGCCATTCAAGCACCACCCGTATGATTTAATAATTCTTAATAATATTTACCTCATCTACATCTACAACTTCTATCATAATCGCATTATATAACAAATACGTTGATTATATCAATAAACAATGGAAGAAAAGGGGACACTCGAAAAATCCTCTTATTCTTTTTTTAATTCGATTTTCTTAACCACTCCAAAGGTAACAGAATCATCCCAATTTTTTTTGGTAATCAATAAACGCAGCTGCTCAAGGGTAGTGACCCGGACCCCATCCACAGCCGTAATCTGATCTTCCTTGCGAATGCCATTTTTCTCGGCAAAACTATTTTTCCTGATCCGGGTAACCACCAATTTCCCATCTTTTTCCTCTAAGGTAAAGCCAATAATGGGAAAATGGTAATATAACGGTTGATCCGCAGCAAATACATAATCGGCAATCCCCCGGGAAAACATAGCCGCCGGCTTCAACGACTTTGCCATCATTTTCATCATGGGATGAACCTCTTCCTCCTCTTCCTTGTCCTCCTTTTTCTCTTCTTTGGGCATTAGAATAGGAACAATTGTGGTGATTTTTGCTTTTGGAGCGGCTTTTTTATATCTAAAGGGGATGCCCAGTTTATAGGATACATGGTTGCTCCCGGCAATGATGACACCTTTATATCCTTTGTACTGTTTTTTTGCCAGTGTTTGCCGCATGGATTCCGCCATCACCACGTCCCAGCACGTTTGGGCGTTGTAAATATTTTTAAACCACATGGGCACCTGGGCAGCAAACGTCCCGAAAATGGATTTTATAAAGTATTCATGCTCAGGATTGGGAATGTGAATGGTGGGAAAAAGTTTCTTTTCCTCCGGTGATAGTTTATCGTACCCTTTCCGGGATACGGTGCGCAGTATAGACCGCGAAACATTCAAACCAATGGTTTTGATGTTGTATTTTTTGATAATCTCCATAATCAGGCGAGTATAACCGTAATTTTGCCCACCCCGTTTGTACCACCCGGTTCGTTTGATGAGATCATCTTCGCTGATGCGGCCGTTTCGCCACTGCTCCAAAAACTCATTGTCCTCACGCCAGAAAAACTCAAACCCCACAATCAATCTGGGGTGTTTTTTATAGAGGGCTTTGATAAAATCCCGTTGAAACGTGTGACACTGGTAATTATCATGGGCTTCCCCAATAATAAAAACATCCGTGTCGGCGTTTTGGTTAACTATATCCTCCAGGGTAACGGTTTTGCCGGTAGACGTCCGCATGATCTGGTCTTTTTCGATTTTATCGAGGATATATTTATGCCTTGACGGTCCCAGGGGCAGTATATCGTTCTCGGAATCGGCCATAAGGGAGAAAGGGCTTACCATTGTTACCAAAATAAACAAAAACAACACAGAGAGATTTTTCAGTTTCATATGAGACTCCTGTTTAAATTTCTTTTACAATTATACCACTAGTGGTGTTCATTTTCATACATACTCCTTGTTTTTCTTACTTCTCCGTGCCTTTTACGATAAGGGCGATACCCATAACAATGATAGCCCCGGGAATCAGGTACTCCCAGAAGTGACTCCTGAACCACCAGTAAAAACCACTGAAGAAACCAAAATTACGCATCAAAAAGAACCCGCCAATGATAATTAACAAGGCACCGATGATTAATGAACCTGCACTGGGGGTAGAAGCCGGTCTGGTTTCCTGTTGGGCCGGTTCTTCGAGTGGTTTTGGCGATGTACTGGCTGGTTCTCTTTCTGCCTCCGCCTCTTGTTCTACTTCCAACGGTTCTCTTGGCATAATGATCATCCCAATGATGTAAGCAATTAAACCCGAACCTCCGAAAAAGAAGAAAACAACAAAAACGATCCGAACCAACACCGGGTCAACATCGAAATAATTGCCAAGACCGCCGCACACACCGTCAATGACTTTGTTTCTCCTGCTTTTGTAAAGTCGTTTCACTTTTTCCTCCTATATGGATTTCTCAATCCTAATCACGATTACAATATGGTATAAACGATTCCATGACACCTTTGGTTCCCTGATTCTCATTTTTTTTGCACAGTGGCAGGGAGCAGGGAGCAGGGGCAGGGGCATTTACCCTTCAAATGTCATGAACGACGCCTATAGGGTGGGGACGCCGACCCCTTTTCGTTAATCTTATATTTTTATTGAAAAAAAAATGATAATGATTATAATTTATGGTAGGAAGTAGGAGGAATAATGAGATCTAAGTTTATAAATATTATCCAGAGTAATTCTGGAACAATCGCCAAGAGATGGGCAAAAATGGTCTCCAACTCGGATTATACCAAAACCTACCGGAAACTAACCAGAGAGGAATTAATAAAACTGGGAAAAGATGTTTACCAAAACCTCGGGCGCTGGCTGGACCCGGAAACGTCACAAGCAGAGATTGGCAGGATTTATGTGGATCTTGGGGCCAAACGGTACGAACAGGGATACCCCCTATGTGAAATCCAATATGTCATTCACTATCACAAACGAGTGTTGTTGAATTACATATTTTCTGAAGGTGTTCTCCCGGATACATTAACTCTTTACCGGGTGACAGAGTTTGTGATGGAAATCAACAATTTTTTTGACCTGGCGGCTTTTTACGTTACCCGGGGATTCCAGGAGACATTATATAAGAAAATTATCGCTCAAAAAGGTGTTGAAAAAGAACGTATTAAAAATATATTCCCGCGGGGTTCGTTTTACTATGAAACCGAACCGGATTTCAGGTCTTTTGAAAAAGCCCTGGAGGGATTTAATCTATTTAAGGTGAAGTAATAAAGGAGAAATTCGAAATCCGAATTTCGAAATTCGAAACAAATTCGAATGACCAAAATACAAAATTCAAAACAAAAGCTGATATGCGCAATCGCTTTTAATAAAGTTCTTTCAGATGTTTTGGACATTTGAACATTTGAATTTCGGATTTGTTTCGGATTTCGGATTTCGTGCTTTGGATTTTTTTATGATGGCTTGTTTGGCTTGTGAAAGTGTGGTAAAATAGGCATACTAAACATTGGGCCGGGGTGTGGCGCAGGCTGGTAGCGCGCTCGGTTCGGGACCGAGAGGTCGGAGGTTCGAATCCTCTCACCCCGACGTTCTCTCTCTCTTCATTGACAATTAGCCATTTTTTTGACAGGCAAGATTAATTCCTCTTTCCGGACGGCAAGCTAGAAAATTAAAATAAGAAGGTATCTGCTCAGGAGTTATTCAACATAGTCAGCAAAGCCCCCTTTTAGAAGAATTCAACTTTTCAAACACCGAGTCAGCTGTTCCCGAGGAAGGGTTGCAACGGGTCGTGGAAGGCTTGTAACAGTTAAGCTCCAGCCACAAGCCGCAAGCACCAGCCAAAGCTAAAAGCTGGAGCTTGAGGCTGGTGCTGGTGCTAACAACTGCTGGAGCTTTAAGCTTTTTACTATTACATAAGTAGAAATACTCATTTTTAAAAA
>WVZO01000505.1:27494-29581 GCA_011772425.1 Candidatus Aminicenantota bacterium | reverse complement strand
ATTTAAACAAGTGGCTCAAAGGATCCGAAGTTTAAAAACCGCTTCATTTTTACTTATTTTCTTGCTTTTTTTTGAGAGATGGATATAATGAAGTTGGCAGTTGGCAGTTGGCAGTTGGCAAGTAGAAAGTAAGAAACGAGGAAACGAAGAAGAGAAGCTCGAAGGCTTCCCTAAACGTTCAGATCAATAATCAGTTATGGACAGAGATAAAATATCTAAGAAAATCACCTATCGGACCGGGGTGGGGAAGGAAGCCTTCTCCTTCTGCGGCTCGTGTCGCTATGCGCCTCGCCGAGGGGTGGCCCAAAGGGCCTTCTGCGCCTGTCCGCGCCGCGGACCTTTTGCCAGTGCTGAAGATGTGAGTGAAGTTTCAAACGAAGGCGAACGTTACGTTCCCCTGGTAGACCCTTACTGCGCTGCCATGCACCTGGGACATATGGCCTCTTATAAACAGGCTTTGCGATATGCTTACGGCCGGAAGGTCCTGGACCTGGGCTGCGGCACAGGTTACGGTTCGCATTTCTTAGCCAGCTTCGGAGCAGACCGGGTGGTGGCTGCCGACCTGGACAAAATTGCCCTGGATTATGCCAGGAAAAATTATTTCCTTGACCGCATTCAATATGTGCAGCTCAATGGAAACAATAGTCTACCCTTTGCTGATCAATCGTTTGATTTTGTTTTTTGTTCCCAGGTCATTGAACATTTGAACGACCCTCCTGGTTTTTTGCAGGAAATCCGGCGTATTTTAAAAACCGGCGGCTTTTGCCTGGTGACCACACCAAATAAAAAACTTTTCACACCTGATCCGGATCAGAACCCCAATGACCACCACATCAGTGAAATGAGTTTTTCCGAGTATAAAGAGCTAGGGGAAAAGATATTTCCTCTGGTAAAAATGGCCGGTATCCCGCAAAACTGCCTGGTAATCCAGCCGGACAAAACCATGTCGGTAAAACGTAACGAAGATATCGTTTTGGAAGATTATCGAATACAATTCGACCAGGTTGAAGAGTGTGAAAATTTATTGCTGTTGGGGCATACAGAAACAAACGGTCAATTTGAAGAAACGCTGCCGGATAAATATATGGAAGTATCCCTGAACCTGACGCCTTTTTTTTGGGACCCGTCACCCGGGGTGGAGCAGTGGGTAACAATGGGTACGTTTCCCGGGACCCGTAAAGAAAATGATACTGTTTTACATTCCAAAGGTATCGGTGGTGTAAATACCACGGTTTTTTCGCCTTACAATGATCTTTACCGCATCGATATTCTCCTGTTATACGGGGGGGATTATAAAATAGAAGCTGTGGTGCGTATGGAATCGGCAAACGGGCCGATCGTATATCACACATTGGCCCAACCGGATAAGCGGAAACTTCACCTGGTATTTCCTCCGGTAACAGAATCAGCGCAGCAAATGTTTTACCTGGAACTTCGCCCTAAATGCCGGATATGGCATTACCTGGTGAACCGGAAAGGTGTTCCCCGTTTTGAATTTCATGAGGGCCAATTACCTGCCTGGACCTTTCACCAAACCCTGTCTTGAAAGACAAAAAAGCCACAGAGGACACAGAGGACACAGAGAGGATTGTAGGGGCACGACATGTCGTGCCCGTTGTTCTTTTTATTTTAGCCACGAAGGCATTTACAATGCGGTAAAAAGCACTAAGGAACACAAAGAAAAGAAAGCCACAAACGGATGCCTACGGCAATAGGAAATTATTTTTCCTTAGAAAAAATTATTTGCGCCTGCCGAGAGGCAATTATTTCCCCCCACAAAAAGACGCCCCAATAATAGGAAATTCTATTTCCTTTCAATCGTATATGTTCAAATTCTGGAGTTCTTGTCACCGTGTCCGGGAACTACATGTAATAAAACGCCTGGAAATTTTTATTTTTTTTCTTGAGATTTTTCCTATTCTGTGGTAATATTAAAAAGTAGGTGAAAGAGGATTTTATTGGTTTTACTTGTGGAAACGGGCTATATACATGCGTTAAGGATGGAGGTGATCAAGATGTTAAAGTTTGAGTGGGAAGAAGAAAACTGGGATACACTTATCTATTCGATACGTCAAGGTAATTGTATT
>WVZO01000505.1:5228-27458 GCA_011772425.1 Candidatus Aminicenantota bacterium | reverse complement strand
CCAGGTCTCCCAGTATTACAGCATCGAAAGGGGAAGGAACAGCCTGGAGGCCAGGGCTTCTTCTTTCTTTTGCGAAAGAAAAGGCATGACAACTAACCTGCACAGGAATCTTGCGGCTCTGCCCTTCTATTTTACCATTACCACTACCCCTGACAATATGCTCTTAGAAGCACTGGAAAAGGAAGGAAAAGAACCGCTGGTTGAACGTTACCATTTCAATGGGGATAACCCGGATATAGTAAACATGGGAACCGAAAAAAAACCGCTGCTGTTTTACCTTTACGGAGCAATGGCCGAACCAGGGTCTTTATTGCTGACGGAGAACGATCTGCTGGATTTCCTGGTGGCCTTGATTTCAGAAAAACGGCCGCTGCCGGATATTATCCTCAGTGAATTGCATGATGAGCATAAAAGTTTCCTTTTCCTGGGTTTTGGTTTTCGGCACTGGTATCTGCGCCTATTGCTCCATGTATTGCAAGGACGCAGTAAAGGAAGTCATTCTTTTGCCATGGAACAATTTATGCCGGAAAATTCCGAGGAATTGCAGCGGACCATCTTTTTTTACAAAAAAAGCGATTACAAGATCAATATATTCAAAGGTGAATTAAATCATTTTGCCGAGCAGTTGAGAGAAAAATACATCGCGCAAGTGTCAAAGAACGGTACAAACGGTAACGGTACAAAACAGGTCCTGGACAGGAACGCACCGGAAGTATTTATCTGCCACGCCAGCGAAGATAAAGACTATGCGGCTTCCCTTTATAAAACACTCGCGGATGCAGGCATAAGACCCTGGCTGGATAAAGAAAACCTGCGGGGCGGCGATGATTGGAACAAGCAAATTGAAAAAACAATCCAAAAAATCGACTATTTCGTGGTTTTGCAAAGTAAGGCACTGGCGAATAAGCAAGTCGGTTACGTTAACCGGGAGATAAACAGCGCGCTTGACCGCATGAAAGAATTTCGCAGGGGAAGCCCTTTTATCATTCCCGTCAAAATTGAAGAATGCCCGTTACTGGAAGATGTGCATGACCTCCAGACCATCGATTTAACCGATAGAAGCAATGTCAGGGAACTGACCTCTACGATTAAACGTGACTTTGCCCAGCGGAGAAGATAATGAATACACACGTCAAAACAAACTATAGATACCCGGGTTCCCGTCCCTTTAACGACACCGATGTTGACCGGTGTTTATTCTTCGGCAGGGACCGTGAGAAGCGCTCCCTCCTGCATAAAGTCCTGGCCGGTAACCTGGTGGTGTTGTATGCCAAATCCGGCCTGGGCAAAACATCCCTGATCAACGCCGGGTTAAACCAGGCATTGAGGGACAGGGGGTTTATTCCGTTTAAAGTTCGTTTCAATAATCCCGGTCTTGAACCGCTGCAAGGAGTTTATACGGGAATCAGGGAGATGGTTAAACTAAAGAGCCTGGACTATGAGGCGGGAGAAGAGGATACCCTCTGGCAGTATTTTAAAACCGCTTCTTTCTGGTCGGAAGATGATACCTTACTGAAACCGGTTTTGATCCTGGACCAGTTTGAAGAATTTTTCGTTTTACATGCTTCGGAGAGCAAGAAACAATTTATCCGGCAATTAGCGGATATTGTCAATAATAACATCCCCAAAGAACTGCAGGAAGCCATCAAGGCGGGAGAACCGTTTCCCTACAGTGAAAAGCCCCCCAATGTTAAGATTATCATTTCCATCCGCGAGGATTACCTGGGGCGATTGGAGGAGATGTCCCGTGAGATCCCGGATATCCTTCGCCGTCGATTCCGGCTGCTGCCATTGGACTGTGAACAGGCCAGGCAGGCCATTACAGAACCGTCTCAAGTGCAAGATGAAAGCATTAGTGCCTCCCCTTTCCAATACTCTCCCGACGCCGTGGACATGATGCTGAATTTTCTCTGCAAACGAAAAGAAAAGGCCGGCATTAAAATCACCAATGAAGTGGAACCCTTTCAACTGCAATTGCTGTGCAAGCATATTGAAGATAACGTCCGGGAGAAGGCCGCGGACGAAAGCGGTGATATTATTGTCAAAAAAAATGACCTGGGGGGTGAGACCGGCATGCAGCACGTATTGCAGAGGTTTTACGATGACCAGGTCGCTCGCCTGGGTTCGATATGGAAAATAAAACGAGCCCGCAAATTATGTGAAAAAGGCTTGATCAGTACAGCCGACCGCCGATTGAGCCTGGAAGAGGATGAAATTAAACACAAGTTTAGGATTTCGGAAGACCTCCTGGCAGAGCTGGTCAACCGTCGGGTACTGCGTTCCGAACCCCGTGTGGGGAGTATCTATTATGAATTGAGCCATGATACTTTGGTGACCCCTATCCGGGAATCCCAAAAAAAACGCAAATTCAAAAGGAATACAATTGAGGGAATCATTGCGGTTTGTATTTTAATCGTCATGATTTTTATTGTAATACCCAAGTTTACGAGTCCTGGAAGTTTCATAACCAAAAAGTATGAAGAGGCCTTAGAGCTAAAAAAGAAGGGGGAATATGATGAAGCCGCAGCGAAATTCAACGCCGTGCTGGAATTCGATGAAAATTTTGTTAACGCATACCGTGAGCTGGGACAGTTGTACGTTGATAAAGGAGAGTTTGATAAAGCAATAGAAATTTATCAAAAGGCAAAAGAAAAAGGTATCAAAGATGCCCACATCTATTACCAGCTGGGGCAGGCATTTTCAGCAAAAGGTAAACCAGAAGAAACCGCTAAAATCTATGAGGAAGCCATAAAAAACGATATAAAAAGCTCTGATATATACGAAAAACTGGCAGTGTCATACATAAAAAATGGAAAACCCAATTTAGCAATTAAGCTGTATCGACAGGCGTTAGAGGTTAGCCCCGGATACGCGTGTATCTATAAGAATATAGTTGAAACCCTGAAAATAGAGAAAATAAAGGGAAAGGAGGATTTCGTTGGAAAGGTTTATGATATCGCATCTAAAGGTAAACACCAGGATGCTTCGTGTTACCTGGATATTGGACATTATTATAACAGGTTGAAAAAGTATGACAAAGCGATTGAGAATTTCAAGAGAGCAATAAAATTTGCTTCCGGGGCTGCCAAAGCCGAAGCTTACTGCGGTTTGGGAAATGCACTCTGTTATAAGGAAAAACATAATAAGGCCATTAAGGAATTTAAAAATGCTCTCGATCTTGACGCTGACTATGCAGAGGCTTACAACGGTTTAGGGAATGTATACTATCATCGTAAAGAATATAATACAGCCATTGACAACTACAATAAAGCTATCGAGCTTAAACCCAAATATGCCGATGCTTATAATGGCAAGGGAAATACACTTAAATATCTAAAAAGATATAAAGAGGCAATCGCTGCATATAAGAAGGCCATCGAGCTTGCTCCTGAGAATTTCCTTGCCTATTACGGTTGGGGAAATGTACTTAATTATCACTATCGAAGAGGATACAAAAAGGCCATAGAAAAATACGAAAAAGCCATCGAGATTAATCCTGACTATGCCTATGCCCACAACGAGTTGGGCGTTGCACTCCGAAAGAAGAGAAAATATAGGAGGGCCGTTGAAGAATGCCGAAAAGCCACTGAGCTTAAGCCCGAATATGCCGATGCTTACTACAATATGGGATTTGCTTTCCAAAGACTGGGAAGATATGAGAAGGCCATCGATGCATACAGGAAAGCCCTTAAATATGGTCCTGATCTTGCCTATGTTCATGTGGATTTGGGAGATGTACTATATCGTAAGAAAAGATATGAAGAGGCCATAAAGGCATATGAAAACGCCATTCAAATTAACCCCAAAAAATATGGTCATGCTTACAAACGTATGGAAAAAGTTTACAAGAAGATGGGTAGACTTGATAAAGCCGAAGCAGTATCCAAAAAAGCCGCTAAAATGCTACAGGACCCCGATTCTTTCTGTAACATAGGAAATAACCATCTACAAGATGGGGAATATGAAGAGGCCATAGAGGCCTTCCGAAATGCCATAAAATATGACTCTAATCATGTCGATGCTTACATCGGTTTGGCATCTGCACTTTCGGGAGCTGGGAGATATGATGAGGCCGTAAATGCGTACAATAAAGTTATTACAACTCAACCCGATAATTCCGATGCTCACATGGGTTTGGGAATTGCTCTTTCAGAACTTGGGAGATATGATGAGGCCTTAGAGGCATATAAAAAAGCCATTGCAATACAACCGGAACCGGATGCCGATACGTACAACAGGATGGGATACATACTCCAAAAACAGAAGAAATATAATGAGGCCATAGAAAAATACCAGGAATCCATTAAGAGTGACCCGGGATATGCCGACGCTTACAAAAATATGGGAGATGTGCTTTTAATCCAAAAAAAATATATCGAGGCCATAAAGGAATACAAAAAGGTCATTGAGATTCAGCCTGATGTTGCCGCTGCTTACAATGCATATGTTGAACTTACAAAAAGTAAATATAATGAAACCAGGGATGCATACCTGGAAGCAATTAAGATTAACCCCAACGATATCGCCGCCAGGGTGGAGCTTGCGGAATTCTGTTTGATTGCAGGAGGTTTTAAGAGGGCTTTCGATATGACAAATGACTTGTTGGCAGACAGCGAGATAAACATCGATGTGGAATATAGAATGGTCCTGACCTTTGTCTATATTGCCTCTTCATTTTTCCAAGGGAAGAAGCCGGAAGCCATCGCTAAAACGAGCAAATTCATCGGATACTATGAATCACTTCCTGGAGATTACCAAAAAAGCTGGAGTTACGCCGCCAGCAAAAGATTTATAAATCAGAATAGAAGTTTGCCCCAGGAGCAAAGACAACTGTTACTTCAAATGATTGACATTCTTGAATCCCCGAGACCAAAAGGAATGAAAAAACTCCCCGATCTTATAAAAGCTATGGTTGCCGCAGCTAGGAGGTGATAATAGCATAAAACAGGCCCCAAAAAAATGCAGGATTTGCAGAAAACAGGGGCCTGTTTTCTGCAATTTCGTCCATTACCCTGTGTTTATGTGGAAGTAAAAGGAATTTAGTTTGGAGAACAGTTCAGTTGTACGTTGTACTACGCCTGTATTTCCACTCCTTCTTGTTTTACTAAATGCAAAAGTGGTGAAAATTGATCTTCTGAAAACCTTTTCTTTCCCACTGTGTAAGGTTCAATCCTGGTGTCGATTGAGCGGCTGATTCGCCAGGTTTTGCCCACCGTTTGATCATCATTTCCATCAAAAATCTCAGATATCAGCATAACGTCAATATCACTTTCTTCGCTTTCTTCACCCCTGGCATAACTCCCATATAAAAATGCCTTTTCTACAGGAATTCCTTCCTCTGAAAGCCGCTTTAAGAACCTCTGAATTAACGTTATAATATCTTTTTTAACCATTATCCGACTCAGCGCCCTGCACCCAATATTCAACCTGCTTTTTTACGTCAACCATTTTAGGTCTTAATAAGTAATGTTCTGTTTGTTCTTATATTATACACCAATTTACCTGCCTTAAAACTTTTTCTGATCATGTCCTTATATTAACAGAATTCACTGCTTTTTTCAAACCCGCAATCATTATCACCGGAACAAATCGCTTGATGTGATTTCCCTGGCAACCAATTCCCTGGAATACTCATTCGTCCATAAAGTGCGAGAAATTCCGCTTCATTTGAAGCAAAAATTTCATCCAATTTTTTTATTTCTTTTTTGCCCCCTACAATTCCGTATTTCATTTTATAATCACCATTTCCGTTTTTTACTGTTTTCCTATATGCAGCGGAATCTAGCTTTTTAACACTAGATTCCGCTGGATATAGAATTTCTATACCCAGCGAAATCTCTTTATTTCTACCATAAATGTAATGTGCAAGTGTTTTTATTTGCCAGCAGCAATTCTAATTTTGCCAAAGAGTGCACAGAGGACACAGAGTAAAATTGCAGGGGCTTGATTTATCAAGCCCTTCCCCCGAACCATTCACCCGTTGGGTTTGATGAATCAAACCCCTACCACCAAATGTATGCCTATTTTTCTTCGCGTCTCTTCGCGTGTCTTCGCGGTTTATTTTCACAGCTGTGTCCCATTTATGTGACATCGATAAATTAGCGACATTAGCCTTCATATCGACATTTAGTAATTCCCTACCTTCGCAGCTGTCCTGTTTTTGTTACAGAAAACACGAGACAAATAGGCAAAAACATTGCTTAAAATGTTTTGTGATAAAGCAAAACAAAATAAAAAAAAATAAGAAGAAAAAAAGCTTAAAATATAGTATAATTAACAAGGAAGGTGCTCCATGAAATTCAAAACTATCGTTTCAATGGCTTTATGTGTGGTATGCGTGACTTGTCTTATGGTTAGCGGATGCAAAAAAAGCTCGGAAGTGCAAGCGGACCCCATCGGTGCACTTTTGCAGTACAACGGCTGTAAACAGTTCCTGGCTAACACCCAGGAGAACGGGCTTGTCCCGGGCCCGCATAACGACTGCATCGAGTACCAGTACAACGGCAGTGGCAAGCTTATTTTGAGACATATCAACGCCGGTTTCAACTGCTGCCCCGGAGAAATCACCGCAACAATCGAATTCAACGGTAACCTGGTTATTATTACAGAAGCAGAAGCGGAGCAGGCATGCCGCTGTAATTGCTTGTTCGACCTGGATTTTGAAATCAATAATCTATCGCCCGGTCAATACACCATCCGCATCATCGAGCCGTATGTGGAAACAGGCGACCAGGTACTTGAAATCACTGTTAATCTTTCGTCCGCCACTTCCGGCAGCTTCTGCCTGCCGAGAAATTATTATCCCTGGGTACAATAACGGGAATGCCCCCTTTTGAAGGAAAAACCTATTCTCTTTACAGTGACAGTCATTCAACTACTGAAACCACGGATGAATATTTTAACACCATAAAAAGATTAGCCGATCTTTGCTTACAAAAGTACGCCGGTAATGAAAAAAATTTACTGGCTCAACTCCAAAAAGAAAGTAAAAAGAAAAAACTTATCGGCAAACTACTGGCAAAAAGCGAAGATAACGCATTTTTCAACCGGATCAAAAAAACACTAAAAACTTCACTGTCGATTTACACGAAAGAAGTAAAGAATCACTTAAAGCATATGTCTATCTTTGAAAGATTTGACAGCACGCTGCGGACCACTGAAGAGCAATACCATTTATACATGCTGGAAATAGAACTGGTAAACAGGATTTACAAACATGCCTTTAAAAGCTGTACATACAAATTTGCTCTCCTGCCTCATTGTTTGCGGGATTTCCGTTTAACATGTTTATCCGCCCCCGGAGATATCGAGCACACCTGTAAAGGCTGTACAAAAGAATGCTACATCCACCTGGCCGGTAAACTTCTAAAAAAGTATAACATTGATCCTTACATTTCAGTGAGAATGGACCAGGATAAACTGTTGAAGGAAGTAAAAGCCAAACATCAAAGCGTGGGTGTACTGGGTATTGCCTGTATCCCGGAACTGGCCAGGGGCATGAGACTATCTATCCGTTTGGGGATTCCACCGATTGGAATTCCCCTGGATGCCAATCGCTGTGCCAGGTGGATGGGAAAAGCCTATGAGAACTCAATCAATTTAAAAGCCCTTGAGGAATTGATAAGCCAGGAATCCAGTAGGAAGTAGGAAGTAGGAAGTAAGAAGTAAGAAGTAAGTAACCTCGGAGAAAATGACAATGATACCAATGGGGCACGATGACAGAAACCTCGTTATACAGGCTGACCATGTATTAAAAATTTTTGCGGGGGTCCAGGGCACTTACAGTGCGGTATTAAGGAATATCCATGGAGACGATACGTCGTTTGAAGCGCTGTACGCCGTCCTTGCACTGCAAATGCTCCCCCACGCAGTGGGGTTTTTATAAAAAGAGCCCTCTGGTCGCCGAAGGCCAAAATTAATGGGCAGGTCGCTTTCTCTGCCCTGATCATCTACGGCTGTGACAGTATAAACATAATCCTCTTTGGTACCTGTGCTCACCCGGTCGTAATATTCAAGGACATTACCGNNCATTACCGACTGCGACTGCCGCCACGTAGCTATACGCACCTCCATCCAGCCGCTTCCGATAAATATTATACTGGACAATATTGGCACCCCTCTCCGCATTACCTGGATTTGACTCCCAGGTGATTTTATACACATGCTGGATGGTAAACAGGTTCCGGTTGATCATAGCTTCATAGGCAATATTTAGCGGCGGTAGTAATCCCAGTACTTCAACGGTAGCAGAAGCCGTGGCAGAATCGCCGTCATCATCGTAAACCGTTAAGATGACAGTATAAAGCCCTTTTTCCCTGAAGGTATAAGTCACTACCTGACCGTTGCCGGTCTGCTCACCGGCAAAGTCCCACTCGTATTGAGCGATCTGGCCGTCAGGGTCGAAGGAAACAGAAGCATCAAACGTAGCGGTGAGAGGATACAAACCACGGATGGGTGAAAAGGAAAAGCCGGCCACTGGCGGTTGGTTGGGAGGTTCCACAATAATGATGTGGGACGTGCTCCCGGTTTTGCCGTCATTGTCTGTCACCGTCAACCTGACCGTGTACTGCCCTTCGGTTTCAAACCGGTGAACAATCGTCTGACCCGTGCCAGTAAAACCATCGCCGAAATTCCAGCGGTAACTGGTAATAGTACCATCCGGGTCACTGGATTCAGAGGCATCAAAAGTCACATCCAGGGGGGCATGACCGCCCTGGGGCGAAAAGGTAAAATTAGCCACCGGTGCATTGCCTCCCGGTCCGCCTTCCTCTTCGGCCAGCAGCAAGTAAACCGCATCATCTCCCTCACAAAAAGCCACGGCTGCGAAAAAACGGTCGGCTGCCAGGTCTACACTCTGCTTGGTAGGCCTGTGACCATAAGTCTCGGAAAAAAAGGAAAACCCTTTCCAATCACCGTTTCGTTTCCAGTTGTAACTGACATTCTTGCCGCCGGACCAACCCCCTTTTTGCATGGTGACAATCATGTTATCAGCGTTCACCGCACTGATATCGCAAAAATGATAGGTCTCGGCATTGTTGGGATCAGACATTACCCTCAAATCACCAAATTTCGCGCCTTCTTTTTTCTTGTACCACAATATCCTGGTGGAGCCGAAGTTCTGGAAAAACACTGCATGAGGCGTATTGCTGTTATCCAGGCTCATCCGCGGTCTCTGGGTGCCGTAAAATTCCAGGTCTATCCAGTTTTCCCAACTGCTGTTCCGTTGGTTTGGCCGGCGTTGATAGGCAATAGTATACTGGTCGCTCTCTTTGTACTGCCAGATAATATGAACATGACTGCTGTCTGCCGCCACATCCGGGTGTTTGGACCGGCCGCTCAGGGGAAAATTTTCAAAACTGATATTATTGCCATATTTACTGATAAATATGCAGCGGGCAGCAGGCCAGTACATAAAAACCACGAAAACATTGCTGGTTTCGTCCACGGCAATCCGCAAATCTTCAATGTTTTCAATGTTGTCCACCTGGCCAAAGGTCATAATACCGGACCAGGTGCTGCCGTTAAAATACCGGTACTTGATCACATGGGCATCGCCGCTTTGATCGCACCAGGCCGCGTGAATGAAGCCGTTACCGGGAATATCGATCTCCGGTTCATAGGAGTAAGCATTGGATTCGGACAGGTTCTTGACAAAAGACACATTACCATTGGTACTGTATTTGCTGAGATAGATTTCACTCCGTCCGCTGCCCAGGTTTTGGGCCTGGTAAACAATATAAATATCATCGCCGGGGCTGATTTTCACTTCCGGTTTAAAATAAGCAAAATTGGAATCATCAACTATTTTGATTAACATTTCATCCGCATAAACCGGATGATATGTTACAAAACCCCAAACCACAATCAAGACCAGGTAAAAAAATTTTTTCATTTTTCGCCTCCGGCGGCCAGGGGGCTCTTTTGTAAAACCGCCCCCTGGACCCCCGCAAAACTTTTTATACATGGTCAGCCTGTGTTACATGGCTTCAGACATCGTGCCCCATTGGGTTCATCTTGCTTCTTACTTCTTACTTCCTACTTCCTTCTCTTCTTCTCTTCGTGTTCCTTCGTGGCTAAAAAAAAGTGGCTAAAAACGAACCGAAATTCCTAACAACATTTCCAGGCTGTCCATGTTCAGATCATTGTCTGCATTTTCGATCTCTTTCTTAACCGTGTTATAGCGCAGGATTAACTGTAATGAGAAATTCCGGGTTATATTATAATATGCGCCTCCCAGGACATTAAACCCGGTAGCAGAGTCTTTAACATCTTCTATAGGATTGGTGTCCTCGAAGGGATAAATATTCAAACCGACGCCGGCAAAGAAACCCCATTGGGGATTTTTCTTGAAATGATAGCGCAAATCCAGGGAGAGGGGGGTAAACTTGAATTTCAAATCTTCTTCATGCCAATCGATTTCCGACGTTTTGGAACTGGTTCCCAGGTAAACCCAGATATCCAGGTTATCGCTCAACAAGTAGGAAATATCAAATCCAAAACTCGTCATAGAGCCATAAACCTCATCAAAATTGGTATCCGACATTTTATAAAAGCCAAGAGTCGCGCCAATGCGGAGCTTGTTGAGGAACGTTTTCGGCTTCACTTTGCGTTTGAAGAACGTGGAGACTTTGTACTTATCCGGGACAACCTTAACAACACCGTATTTTTCTACATCAAACTTATGAATAACGACCAGCAGCTTATCCCTGGCTGCCGCGCTGCAGTAAACTATCACCTGTATCGAATCTTCCAGGACAATCTTTCGTAGTTTTTCATATCCCAGGGTATCCTTGTTATTCTGCAAATACGTAATAAAAGCCTTCACTTTTGGATATTCTTCAGGTTTTACTTTTTTGGGAGTGGGTTTTGGTTTTTTGGGTTTGGGCTTAGGTTTAGGTTCAGGTTTGACTTTCTTTTCTTCCTTCTTTATTTCCACTGCGGGTGGTTTCTTGACGACTTCTTTCTTTACTACCACTGGTTTGACCGGAGGTCTTCCTTTTTTCATCTTCACATATCTTCCCTTGACCTCATCCATTACCATGATCTTTATTTTTTTATCATGGGACACGCAGATCATTTTCTCTTTCAGGGTTCCCTGTTTTGCAGAAAGCACTTCGGAAACGATCATTTCATCCCCAATGGCAAGCCCCTTCAAGATCAATGTTCTTCCGTTTTCCACGGGCCCAATTTTTAGAACGGCTTTCCTGGCTAATTTGCCATTGACCACATATACAAAATGACCGGCTTCGTCCTTCAGGATTTTTCCCCGGGGCAGTACCACCGCATTTTTGTGCTCTTGGAACAAGATCCTGAATTGAGCGGTCATGCCGTGGAGGATTTGCTTATCGCTGTTTTCAATATAAATAAAGGTACTGCCCTCGGCATCTTTGCGCACGACACCTTCAACGGTCTTTGAAAGCTCTTTTATATTGATCTTGATTTTTTGGCCGTCCGTGACTTTGTCAGCATAGGTCTCCAGGAGTATGCGAACCTTTTCAATGTTAACAATGGTTCCCATAATAAAATCTTTGCTGATAAAGTCACCTTCGTTTACTTTCAACACATCGATTCTTCCGTCTACAGGGGAGGTAACCTGATTTTTTTTCAATTCCTCTTCTTTTTGAGCCAGGAGATCGGTGTATTTTTTAATATTTCGCTTGGCCTGAAGTTCTGCTCTTTCACTGCGAACTTTCCAGTGCTCCCTTCTGAATAATTGCCGTTTCCACTTACTTATATTCGCTTTTGCCAGGGCGATCTCTTTCTTGATGGGGGCATCATCGATCAAAGCCACCACATCACCTGCTTTCACGTCGCTGCCCACACTTATTTCAAGTTTCTTGATACCACCGGCAATGGGACTCTTAAATTCATCCTTTTTCCAGGGTAAAATTTCCCCTTCCAGGTCCTTAAATTCCAGGAACATGCTGCCCTTGATTTCCTCTACCAGGACCTTCACTGTTTTGGGGCATTTTTCAACCGTTTGTTCCGCTGCACCCGGGGCAGCTGCGGTATCTTCCGCTCCAAACACAATCACGGTTGTAAACGTAAACATAAACACTAACACAACACTCAATAATAAACGACTAAAGGTTTTGAAATTCATGGTCATATTCATAATCATGCACTCATTCTCCTCATGGTTAAAATGAATAAAGTAAAAACGTAATCCAATTTTTTCCTTTTCAAATCTTCAGCTGGTTTGATCGTTAACTCAGACACTGAACACCCTGCTGAGGTTGAAGAACGAAGGATTAAATATTGTCAAAGGGGCTTTTATGACCCTCTGAATCCACACTGCGAATGGAATACACATATTGGATTCCTTCCTGCAGGCCAAAGTAATCCAGGAACTTCGTCACATTGGCATCCACTTCAGCAACATATACATAACTGCCCTCAGGGATAACCGGGTTTACCGATCTTGGCGGTGCCCCCCGGATTCCATATCTTGCCATACTGTTTTCGGTGATGCCTGGGTTTACCGGTGCCCTCCAGATTTCATACGTTGTAATCGAGGGATATCCGGCTTGTTCATTCATGGGATTGTCTGTCCATTGCACCTCATTGGCTGGCCGGTTATGGAATAAGGTTCGAACCCGCATTTTTTCTACTTTGGTAATAATACCATTGTAAAGAGCATGGATATGGATATCTCTGTAATTGATCCCGGTTTCACCGCTTTCTGCGGTTATTGTTAAGGTTACCCGAACATCCGTACCATACGTATCGAACTGATGAGTAACCGTGGGGCTGGTGGTGGTTTCAGTGGTTCCATCACCAAAATCCCATTCATAAGAAACAATCGTGTTATCCGGGTTCAGCTGGGCACACTGGGAAGCATCAAACGTAATATCCGAATCCCAGAAAACCATATCCGGGTGGGTGAATTCTACCTCCAAGGTGCCGGTGGCTGAAATTTCCTCACTGCTCACCAGCATAATGGCAGTGTCGTACCTTCCGTATGCCACGGCCGCGATTTCACCGTCCGCCGAAAGATCAGTGCTCTGGTGCACCGCACCATCAGTGTTGGGGATCGCTGAATATCCTCCCCACGTCTCACCCTTTTTCCAGTTGTAATAAATACCGTTGCCACCCGATGAACTGCCCAACTGCATGGTACCGATAATAGAGTTGTCCCGTACTTCAAGTGCTGCCCAGTGATAAAGCATGAGATTTTGGGGATGAGATAAATTGACATATTCAGTTAAAGAACCATCCGGCAGTTCTTTATAATATTTCAATTTTTTCAAATTCCCGGTCTTGTAAAACTCCGCCAGGTGAAAGTATCCTTCACTGTCAACATCGATACGGGATTTTTGGCTGGCATATTCGCCTTCAGGGAACGTAATCTGCTTAATTTCACCCTTTGTGCCGCCCAGCTTGTTTTCCCACTTTTGATACATAATCACATAAGGAAAACCAATCTTCCGCATCCAAATCGCATGGACATAATTATCATCCACAGCAATATCCGGGTGCTTTAACCGGGAACCGGGGTCGCCGACTTTCTCCACCGGGATGATGGTATCTCCGTATTTAGCAACATAGCGGATAATAGTCTCGTGTTCTTCTTGCAGGATCACATGAACATTTCCATTGTTGCTGACACCCAGTCTCAAGTCAAAAACCACATCCTCAGGAAACATATGCATATCACCCAGGTGGATGACCTCGGACCAGGTAAACCCATCTTTATACCTGTATTTAATAAAATGGAGATCTGGGAGATCCTTGTCATGGGTCATCCAGGCCACATGCACCTTGCCGTCACTGGTTACTTCAATGTCCGATTCGTAGCACTTATATCTAGTGAAAAGCTGAGCAGCGTTGGATACATTTTCATAGGTCATTTCTTTTCCATCGTAGTAACACATATAAATATCCGAATCGCCTGTGGTATTGTCCTTATCCCTGTAAACGATGTACACTGCGCCGCTGGGAGCAAACCCGATCTCAGGCTTGTAATAACTGTGCTTATCCTGGCCCGCAACCACCATGGGCGTCTCCCAGGCCATTACATATAACGGGGCAACAACAAACGACAATAACAACACGACGAATAAAGAACTTATCAACCGTCTCTTTGAACTCATTCTCATTGACATTAACCTCCATATAAAATAAAGTTAAAAATCATAAAGTAAATTCTACCTTTGTTTCAAGACTGCGCTTGAAACAAAAACCTCCTGCGGTGGAATATGCAATATGTAAAACATGTTGCCTATTACCGCACTGTAAGTGCTCAATTATATCACATTTTAGGTTTAATTCCATTATTCCAAACCTAAAACCTGAACATATCGACATATTGTTGGGCGATTTCTTTCATGTCTTCTTTGGACTGCGGTACCGGCAGCCCCAGGGCACGAAAGACCGCTTCATCACCCGTTTGATCCAATTCACGCAAATACGTGCCATTCTCATTGGCTATCCAGAGTGCAATACTATTTTCATTGGTCCAGTCCGAAAATATAAAGTAAATATCACTCTCCAGCATGAGAGGGGTAACGTACCTGAAATCCCTTTCACCGTCAGTAATAATAAGGAAGCCGTCATTTTCCAGGTCCCGGGTATAAATTCGCCCTCTTTCATCCATAAAAAGGTGACCAACAATGTAAGAGTTGGAAAAAATCCAGGTGGGATTGTCGTCTTCATAAGCATTAAAATAGTCGGTGGGAAGAACAGTTACAAGTTGTCCATTGGACAGGTATTTAATATAGCTGTTTTTCTTTCGATTTTGCCGGGTATTGAAGAGGATCATGGTGCCGTCCGGCGAATACTTGGGGTCGTACTGCGGCGTCCCCACATCCGGGATGATGGGATCAGACACCGCCAACTCGTTGATATTAACTTCTACCACCTGGCCGTCGTGGCTCCATACGATAATGTCATCGGTTTTCCAGTCCGGGTCCCAGTTATTTCCCGAATACTTGCCATTGATGGGTGTCAATTCCTGGCGAACCCGGTCATCGATATCCATGTAAACAATTTCCGTATTGGTGCGATTGGCTGCCAGCCCATCCGGGGCCGTCACAAAACAGACCTGGTTATTGCCGTTGACATTAACGGCAAAATCATCCACTGGAGAATTGGTGATATTCTCCACGTTGCGAACCTCGAAATCGTATTGGCTAATATCAATCCCGGTGACCACATTCAATACCACTCGCTCCACGATTTTCCCCCGGATTTCCACATGGCGAATCTTATGCACCCCGGCCCGCACAAAGGTTTCCCGGCCCGGCCCCGGGGAAAACAACCCCACACGATGGGAAAGGGTTCCTGATACCGCTGCTCCTGATTTTGGCACAATATAAAGATCTGCCATGAAAATATCGTATTGACTCTGGGGACCGGTATCGTGAAAAAACATCTTCCCCACCTCTTGTTCCTGCGGTGTTGGCGGAGGCGGTGGATTGGGTGGATTGGGGGGATCAGGAACATCACGACTGGTTTTACAACCTATTGAAATGACTGTCAAAACTGCCAGCAAAAGAACAACGAGATGATATATTCGCTTTCTGTGCATTATTTTATCCTGTTCTGCTTCCTCTCAAAATCAATGTGGGATAAAAAGGGTATTATATAATGAATGCTCGCAATTTTCAAGTTCTATTTTTTTTAGCCACGAAGTTACACGAAGGAACACGAACTTATTCTTTGATCTTAATGCTGATGCTGATGCCGTCGCGCAGGGGGAGCTGGGTGGTTAGAAAGCCTTTATGGGCTTTTAAGCGGTTATTAAACTCCTGGACAAAGTGGGTAACGTTGTCATTCGGGGCCGGCTTTTCAGCCACCTTCCCATACCAGAGGGTATTGTCTGTTACAAAAAGCCCACCTTTTCGCAGCAGGCGATACACCGGTTCAATCACTTGTGGATAGAATTCCTTATCCACATCATTAAAAATCAGGTCATAGGGTCCTTTTTCTTGTTCTAAAAGTGTCAGGGCATCTCCTACCCGGAATTCCATTATGCTGCTTTTACCGGCTCTTTTAAAATTTTCTTCAGCCAGGTGTTTGTTTTTCTCTTCAAAATCCGACAGCAGCAAGTATCCATCCGGGGGCAGGGCCCTGGCAAACCAGAGTCCTGAATAGCCGAACCCGGAACCCAGTTCCATGATTCGTTTAGCATTTATTGAACGGGCCAGGATTTCCAGGAGCATTCCCACCTGCGGGCCAACCGCTGGGAAATTTTGTTCTTCCGCCATTCTTTCCATTTCCAGGAACCATGGTTCTCGTTCCGGGAGCAAGCTGTCCAGGTATCTATCAATTTTCGGGTTAACGATATCGATATTGTTTTCCATATTTTCACCTCACATTTCAAATGAGGGTAATAATATAATATAAACCGAAAATTTACAATAATTATTTCTTCTTCAATTCAAAAGACGTNNAATGATTGAAATTTGATGAGTACCCGGATAGTGTATGCGGGTAGACATATCCATAAATGAGTGCTTCCTGGAAAACGTATGTTTTCCCGGTTTATAGATATTCTCTGTGATTTTGAAAACTTTCCCGGACCATTTGCCATTGGCTTTCATAAAATAGACACCATATTCCAGGCGAACCTTACACGCTTTATTCTCCTTTATTGTTAATTCAAATGAAACGTGTAAATCATCACCGATAAAAAGTTCTTCTTTATCGAGTTTTAGATGATTCAATTGGATACCAGCGGGATCACCGTAGCCGAAAAGCATCAGCGCGCGTTTGTTCCCGGCTTTTAACATGGTGCGGCATGCGTGTTTGACCACAGCGTCCGTATGTCTGCCGTGACCATACCATTTCTCACAGATATCCAGTACCAATTGGGGATGGTCTTTGGAAATGTCGTTCAAGTTATTGGCGACACTTCTTCGCACGCTTTCTGACTGATCATTTTTGAGCTTTTCCAGGATTGGTAAGATGAGGCCCGGGTCTTTTTTGAATTTTGGCAGCGCCATTGCCCAGGGCAAGCGGGGCCGGCACCCTTCACTGGCCAGGCGTCTGACGTTGGCATCCTTATCCTCTGCCCAGGCATTCATATATTCCATGACCCGCTCCGGGTCCTGGTGCAGAAACGGGCGCACCGCAAATTCAGAGGACGAGTATTTGGTGAAATGACCCAGTGCCGGAAGAGACAATTCCCAATCGTCCATACCATACACCTCGACATAATCCGGCAGGGTCATAGCTTCAAAGCCTTTGATATACGGCGCGGCTTTTTTCAAAATATCCAGCGCTTCCTTGAACGATTTTGGCAGGGTTTCGTGTAGACACAGCGTGGTATGACGCATTTTTTCTTTTAATTCTTTTTTTTCCCAACCACTGCCAAAAACCAAACCAACAAACCTCTCTTTATCGAATTGCGGGTAAAACCGTTTGATTGTATCGGCAAATGTGTTGATAGAGTCGCTGGTAAAAAATAGTTCTTTCAACCGATCTGGCATTGTTATCTCCTGGAAAGTATTATATTCGAGAAATTAAAGAAAATCAAATCTCGCCCTGCAATTCTAATTTTGCCGTTTCAAGCAAGGGTAAACACAAGGTTTACCCCTACGAACGCCGAAAACGTCCATCAGACGTAGGGGCGAACCTTGTGTTCGCCCTGGCTTTGTTTATAAAAAAAATTTTTAAAAATTACAAAATTAACGTCTTAAGGTATAGAAGGAGGTTACAAATGATAAGCACAGTGTTGAGTAAGACCCTGACCAGGGAAATAGAATCGTTTTTGCAGAATATTTACAAAAATGGTAAAAGCATATATAATTTTCAATGGAATGAGGGAAAAGAAACATGAGTGATAAGGCCAGGGCAGAGAAAATCTTCAAAAACAAACACAAGTATATAAGGAGGATCATGGAAGAGAAAATCGATATCTATGAGCCGCTGGACGTTGAAGCCATTTACCGGGAATTCCTGGAATGGATTCAAGATGAAGAATTCAAAGTTATAAGAAAAATCCCGGAAAACTATAAGGTGAAGGTATTTCTTATTGGAAAAATTTTACCGGTCTATAGTGTGAAAGCATTTCTAAATGATTTGATAAAGAATTTTTTGATCGAACGGACATACTATGCCCTGGCGGAAAGACTTATCCAAAAGCGTATTATGAAACGGTTCGACATTTCAAACCCCAACGACATCCGGGTCCTGGAAATCGCAGATTTTATCATGAAAGAGATGGAAGAGGATAACCTGGCCAGGCTAAAGAAATTCGAGGAGAGAAGCAAGTTTAAATACTTTATGGGTATCGTGGTCACTCATCTTCTATTCGATTTCTTGAGACTGCATTATAAAACAAAAAAGAATGTAACAACGTTCGCTCCCGAATTTGAGGCCCTGTTTGAGCGCCCTGTGGACAGCCCCTATGACCTGTTAATTAAATTGGAAGATGAAGAGTCGAAAAAAAAGGCGGCTGAAATGCTCCCGCAAATATTGGAGAACCTGGGGCCTGAGGAAAAGTTGGCGATCCAATGGAAGTATGAAGAGGGTATGAGTACCAGTGCCATAGCCAGGGCTTTCGGTACTACCCGTTATAAAACGGAAAAATTTATCGAAAAATTAGAATATGAAATATCAAAAAAAATATTAAAGGGGACGGCGTCCCTACCCTATAAAAAGAATGGGATAGGAGGTAAACATGAGGCACCTTAAACATGAAGATATGGCCAGGATGATCGGTGGGAATGTCAATAAAAGGGTACGTAAAAAATTCTTAAAACATCTATCCCGATGTGAGTCGTGCTCAAAGGTGTTTACCGAGACCTTAAAATTCTTCGAGGAAGAGGAAAAAAACGAGGAACTCGTAAGACTACCGGCTTATGGAAAAAGAGCCGGTTCCCGTTTCCGGGAATTCATAGAGGCCATGTTTAAAAAACCCGCATTGGTGCCGGTACTTGCCGCGGTCATAATTATTTTATCGGTGGTGCCTTTTCTTATAATCGGACCGGGGCCGGGCAGCCCGAACGCCAAAATAGAGAATGCAAAAACGTTTGTTTCTGAAATAAAAGGCCCGGGACGTTACCGGTTAGTCGAGGCCAAAGATATAATAGATAGTGCGGTCTGCACCGGGATCATTGTCGAATATCTCTCAATGCTTGAAGAATCTCCCGAAGAGGAGGATTTTTTACGGGAAATCACCGAAATACTAAGCGTCGAACTAAGAAACATCTTTAAAAGTGAGACCGCTGGATTGTTCCCTGATCTGGCGAATATAAACAGCAAAAACCTGCGAAACGTTACCGGGTCTATCGCAGGGCAATTGGCAGCTCGTTCTCTTTCCGGGCCTTTCCGCTTCGGCCGCTTCCTGGAGCGAACATTACTGGATACCTTTGAAGAGAAAAGGCCCGAAGCAGAAGAGATCGATAAGTACCTGCAAATTGCCCGGGAGCTCGAATTCCCACCCGGGGTGGTTACACGGCTGAAGAAACTCAAAGAGGCCGGCGATCCCGGGATGATTCGCAGTCTTTGCAAAGAGATTAAAAAGATATTTTTTGAATAGCCCCACTGCGTGGGGGGGCATTTGCAGAGCAATGACGGCGTACGACGTTTCAAACGATGTATCGTCTCCTCGGACATTTTTAATACCGCACTGTAAGTGTCCCTGGACCCGTGAAACATCCGAAAAACTTTTTATAGCCCTTCGGGGAGTTGGTTTACCGTCATTTGAGATTTGACGTGACAGGAGGTATTACCATGAAAAGAGCCTTGATATTTTTAATAATTGTGTTTGCTCTGCTGTTCTACGGCCGCAGCGCGGATTACACCGGGCGGTGGCTCGATAACTACGGTGATTATACCCGGGAAGAAGGCAAAAATGATTACCGGGTCAAACGGGCGTTTACGGTTTTCGAGCGGGTAAAAAAGTCGGCAGACAAAGAGACCGCTGTCCTACCACGCCTGGCGGTCATCGCTTCCAGGAAGAAATCCTGTCCCCTGGTTCTTCCCGACGGCGGTATCATCATCAACCCGGTAACCCTGGATATCTGTTATGACAGTGAAGCCCCGGAAGAAGGAGACCGGCGCTTAGCTTTTATTTTTGGCCATGAACTGGCCCACCTGGCCAACAAAGATTTTATATATGAAGAAGCCAAAGAGGCTTTGAAAAGGTATAGTAGAGGAAAAATACGGAAAGAATTAGAAAAAGATTTGATACCCCGTGAAGCCAGGACAAAAGAATTGTTTGCCGATCCCCGGGGGGCGATTTTTGCTGCCATGGCCGGATACGAAATCGGACCCCTCCTGGATAAAGACAACAATTTTCTACGCCATCTGGCGGAAAAAACCGGGATCAAATATGCTGACGATTCTCATGGTAAACATCCTTCGTTATTAAAGAGATATGAATTTATCCGCGCGCGGCTGCGCTCAGTGATCGAGCAACTGGATCTATTCAAAGCCGGGGTGCTGCTTTTACAAATGGGCAAATACATTGACGGGGCAGCAGTCTTCCGGGCTTTTTCAAATTCTTACCCTGGCCGCGAAGTTTTTAACAACATCGGGGCCTGTTATTTGAATTTAGCCCTGCGCTATTTACGGTTGAAATTCAGCGACGACTATTTTTGCTTCCGCCTTTCCACCGCCATCGACTATTACACCAGTGCGGAGAAACTCTATTTCAGGGGTGAGGGTGATTATTTAAAGGATAGAGATATTTCTTACTGTATAGACAAGGCAGTTTTTTATTTCAGGGAGGCGGCTTACCGGGATAGACACGACAGGACCTGCCGGTTAAACCTATCGGCAGCATTGATATTAAAGAAGAATTATGCCGCGGCCCTGGCCCAATGTGACTTTTTATTGGAAAAAAACCCGCAGGACATCGATGCCATGAACAACAAGGCCATTGCACTTTATTACTACGGCAAAGAGATATGTAACTGTGCCCCCCAAAAAGCGGTCAGCCTTTTACAGGAAGCCCGCCTGTTGGAATCGAATAACTTCGAAGTCCTCTATAACTTGGCTGCCCTGGCCCGGGAGATGAAGCAGCCGGATAAGGCAACATCCTTATGGGAGAAATATGTAAACTTTCCCGGTATCCCCTGGGATAACTTTTACACTTATATCTGGAAAGAGCTGGGAAGGAAAGAACTGCCACCGCCGACCCGGGGAGTCGGGCTTCCCGGCACACCGGAAGAAATCAAGTTAGGGGAAGAATCAGCCCCACTCCTGGAGAAGTGGAAGGGAGAAAATGTCAGGGAGTATAAGCTCACCAGTGAAGAGGAAGGGCCAGATAGCTGGTCGGCCACCTTGCAAGTTATAATAAAACAGAACGTGCGGGTTCTGGCCTGGGAGGGGTTTATCGTTTTAGTAGAGCAGGAGTTGATTCGCCCCAAAAAACCGGCAGAATTATTGAAGCAGTTCGGCCCGCCCCAGAAGGTTATCCACCATACCGCTGGCACTTTCCATATTTATGAAGAGAATGGATTTTCTTTAAAAGAAATAAATGGCGAGATTTGTTCCTACATCTGGTTTAAAAAGGATTTTTAGCCGCGAAGACACACAAAGGTTTTTTTTCTTTTTATTTTTAGCCACGAAGTTACACGAAGAAACACGAAGGTAGGAAGGTAGGAAGCGAGGAAGAGAAGAAAGGGAATGATACCAATGGGAAATACCCTTATAAAGCATGGTACGATGATTGACCGTGTATGAAAAGTTTTGCGGGGGATTCCAAAGGGGGCGGTTTTTCAAAAGAGCCCCCTTTGGCCGCCGGNNCTTTGGCCGCCGGAGGCAAAAAAAGTTCTGATAGAGTTTTATAGGAGTTTCAGGATGGGCAGGCAGGAAGCTTTATATTTTTTTTCGATTTTCTGCCCATCCTGTAGATAAAAATAGGGGTTAGTAGATCCGCACGGAGGGCATCAGTTTTTTCAGAGTGCCCGTGCGGTACGAGAGATCAGCTTTAATTGATTGCCCTTGACTTTTCATGGGTTTTAGGATAAACTAAGCCTGGTAAATATAGGAGAACAAAAATGATACAGGTCAATACGCATGAAGCAAAGAACAGGTTGTCTTATCTTTTATCAAGAGTGGAAAAAGATCATGAACAAATAAAAATATGCCGGAACGGTAAACCAATAGCACTGCTGGTGCCTTTAGATGCTCACGAAGGCTCTATTAAAGACCCTCTTAAACAACATCCGAAATTAATGGGAGTGAAAATCCATGAAGACCCTACTGCTCCACTGGATGAAGAAGACTGGCCCGGTCATTTGAGATAAAATGTATTTATTGGATACTTGTGCGTTG
>WVZO01000505.1:0-5221 GCA_011772425.1 Candidatus Aminicenantota bacterium | reverse complement strand
CCTCTATTTCTGCCTTCGAGATAGCCATAAAGTCGGTTAAAGGTAAAATCGAATTGCCTTTATCCCCTGATGAATGGTTTAAAGAAGCAGTAATGCATCATGGTATTGAAGAGGTTCCTATCACGTCTGACATTGCTTGTAAGTCCGCCCTTTTACCCCGGGTTCACAATGATCCTTGCGATCGGATCATTATTGCCACAGCAATCCAACAAAACATGGTTGTTATAACTAAAGATGAAATTTTTTTAGAATATCCGGATATCAGGGTTTTGTGGTAGAGATACCAGAAGTTTTTGAAAACTTTTTCTAATAAGATTACAATTTAAGATGATTTTGATTTATTTATTGATTGGAATATGCATTGCAATAATATTTATCTTGTTTGTCTTGTTTATCTGGTGGTTTCCTAAATGGCAAACAAAAAAAGTCAAAGATATTAAGAAAAAGGAAAGGTGGCAGGTTGAAAATGAATTCAGGAAAACTTTAACAGGGATAATAGGTAGCATCATAATAGGTGGGCTTGCTGTTATCATTGGAATATTTTTATCATTGGAAAAATTCCATCGGTCAGGAGAAGAACAGCGCCGTTCACAGGAAAATATAAAGGTTGCTCAAATCTCTTCTCGATACAATCAGGCAATTAAACTCTTATCTGATGATAAAACCACCAATAAGATAGGAGCAATTTATGCATTAGAACAAATAGCAAAGGAATCTCCTGACTATTTGCAAGCAGTTTTAGACTTACTAACGGCCTTTGTAAAGAATTCTGAATATTTCAAATTTCATAATAAAGAAGGAAAAATAAGGATTACAGAGGTATCAAAAAAATTAAGAGATATCTATGGATACAAAGAAGATACTGCGCAGAAAACCAGGGAGATATATCAAATTTTTGAGGAAATAGAACTATTTCCAGAAGTGCAAGAGGCTTTGAAGGTGATCGGAAGAATAAGGTATAATGTTATTATATCGAAGCCGAAATATAGCAAATTACGAAGGTTAGAAAAGGATATAACCAAGATAAAAAGAAAAAAAGAACAGAAAAAGAAAGACGACTTCCTTAGAAAGCTGAAAAAAGAATTGGCAGAATGTAAATCGGAATTATATGAAGAAATTTTATCTTACCACATCGATTTTAGTAAGATGAAATTGCTAAAAGCTGACCTCAGTGAAGCCGACCTTAGTGGAGTCGACCTCAGTAAAGCGAACCTCTTTAGAGTCGATCTTAGTAATGCCAACCTCAGTAAAGCCAATTTAAGCGGCGCAGTTCTTTGGGAAGCCGTCCTCAATGGAACCGATCTTAGTGGAGCTATTGGAATAGAGGCTAAACAACTCCGGCAAGCGATCTCACTTAATGAAGTCAAAGGCTTAGAAACCAGGATAAAAACACAGATAAGGGGAATTCAAATGATAGAGGACAGCATCATGTCAACAAAACAGACGAGGGGGTATACATTTTCACCTTCAAGAAACAGGATAAATGCTGCTGTTCTAATAGGAATTTTCATAGAAGATCTTTACTTGGTTGTTTATCAGGTAAATGATGAAAAACTGGGCTCGAAAATTGCTGAGATGTTAAGCAACGAATTAAAGTTGTTTGAAATTAAAGAGAAATCAATATTCCAAAAATTGGTAAATATTGACAAAAAGAATTATAAAAAGGTTGCACAAAGTATCCATAAGATATTTGAAGGACAGGCATTCTTTGAGCTTTTCCAAATTGGTAGATTCGTGGAGCAAAGTATCCTCTCCACATATGAAAATAAAACACCGAAACCAAGTGATGTTAATAAATATCTAATGATAACCCAGAAGTATAAATTACCTCAAGGTGTTTTATATAATCTAAGAGAGCTCAAAAAAACCAGAGTCGCCGAGAAGAGTAGAAATATCTCTATAGCTATTAAAGAGATATTTTTATTTTCAAACTAGACCAGAGGAGATTTGAGATGAATAAGTTTTTATTTTTTTTGCTTAACTTGTCGTTAATATTCAGTCTTTATGGGAGCAACAAAGATCACACCTCCTGGTGGTTATTTAACTATGGTGACTATTTAAAAACAAAAGGGATAAATGATCCCAGGGTGAAATATGCATTGGATGTTTTTAAGCGAGTGGAGAACGCTGCTGATAGAAGAGCAGGCCGCATACCCCGGTTATATTTTATAAACACCAGGTTAGGCCCCTATACTATGGCTCTCCCTGATGGTGGCATTATTATCAATCCTGTTATACTCGATATCTGCTATACCAATTCAAACAAGGAAGTGGGTGACTCTCGTTTGGCATTCATAATTGGGCACCAGTTGGCCTCTCTTGCCAATGAAGATTTATTGTACCGGCATGTCTTCGCACACTTACAAAAATATGCAGATAAAAAAGCAAAAAAAGAATTAGCTGAGTATTTTATACCCAATGAAATCGAAAAGGCTTCCGAATACAAGAAGAGAGTTTTATTGGCAGACTATAAAGGAGCGCTCTATGCTGCCATGGCCGGATATGACATGCACAAACTTTTCTTGGAAAAAGATAATTTTTTCACCCACTGGGCAAGACAAACCGGCATCTCGATGTATTACGACGAGGCCCCCACCCACCCTTCATTGAATAAACGACTAGAATTTATCCAGGCGCAACTGCGAGGATTGGAAAATCGAGTAGAATTATTTAAAGCAGGTGTTCTGTTTTTCCAGATGGGAAATTACCATGATGGAGCAGCAGCATTTAGAGAGTTCTCAAGAGTATATCCGTCAAGTGAAGTTTTCAACAATATTGGGGTGTGCTATCTCAACTTAGCCCTCCATCGCCTTCATATCATTTTCGATGAGGACTATTACCGGTTCAGGCTATCCACAACCATCAATCCTACCACCACCTCAGAAGCATTCCGCACAGTAGATAAAAGTGGTTATTTAAGAAATAAGACTGATCCGGTTCAGAAAGTAATGAGCAATTTATGGAGATATTCTTTCAATATAGCTCTTAACCAGTCTAATATAAAATTATTCCCATACAATTATCCTTTCAAGTTCTCCCCAACCCTCTATTATTCCTCCACTGTGGGAACGATGCATTCAAGGCTTGGAGTAGATTATTTAAAAGACAAAGATATTTCCCGGAGTTTAAACATGGCAGTAGAATATTTCAGGCTTGCTTCTACAAGTGACAAATTTGACAGTACGTGCCGATACAACCTGGCAGCCGCCTTGATATTACAAACGGAATATGCAAAGGCGAAAGACCAATGCGATGACATATTGAAAATAGACCCAAAAAATGTAAAAGCCCTTAACAATAAGGCCATTGCTTTTTATTACTTCGGCAAAGAAGAAGGCCTGGAAACCACCCAGAAAGCGATTCAACTTTTGGAAAAAGCCAATCTATTGGAACCGGATAACTACGAAGTCCTCTATAATCTGGCCTCCCTCCAACAAAATAGGAAGCGCATGGCAGGAGCAAAGTTATATTGGAAAAAGTACTTAAAAATGCCAAATATTCCCAGGGATAACTATTATACTCATATCTGCAAAAAGTTGGGAAAGAAAAAACCACCGCCATTGGCTCAGGAAGTCCGGCTGCCCGTCTTACCGAAAGAAATACAGCTAGGGAAAGAATCAGCCACGCTCCTTGAGAAATGGAAAGGAGAGACAGTCAGGGAGTATAAGCTTGGAAGTGAGGAGCCAAGAACGGATATTTGGTCGGTCACCTTGCAGGTCATAACAAAACAAAACCTGCGGATTCTGGTATATGATGGAATTATCGAATTAGTTGAGCAGGAGTTAATTCATCCAAAAAAATCAGTGCAACTATTGGAGCAATTCGGCCCCCCCCAGAGGATAATTCACCATACTGCTGGCAATTTTTATATCTATGAAGAGAAAGGATTTTCTTTAAAAGAGGTTGATGGCATGATCTGTTCTTACATCTGGTTTAAAAAGGATTTTTAGCCGCGAAGGCTGGCGAAGTGACACGAAGAAGAGGAGAAACGAGGAAACGCAGAATCCATTAAACTACCACCAGCGGAGGCGGGGTTAGTTTACTCCTTTTTATTTTCAATTGTCTGTGGATTAATGCCAAATGTATGATTTAATGCATCCTTTAATTTATCCAGGTCTTTAAATTTCCCGATTTTTTTATAAATTTCGGATATGCGTAATGTTGTCATAGGCATCCATATCCGGGATATTCCAATCGTTTTCAAAGGTTGACAATCGTCTCTTCAAGTCCAATGCTTCAGCCCTGGTTAATCCTGCTTCATATAATGTTGGCTTGCGATGCTGCACTTTTTCCCTTAAAAAATGGACAAAATCTGCCACTTCGATGATTTTTTCTTTGGGTAAATAGAGCAGTTCATCGACAATCTGTTGCGCATATTCTTTTGTTTCCATGATTAAATTTTTAACAGAAAATGGAAAAAAAGTCAAGTTCATAAAGAAGATTAAATAAAATGTGTAAAGCATGCTCTGAAGTAGGACTGCCTGAACCACATTTCGAAGAATACCAGGGATTCCGAGTAACCTTCAGGAGAGATATTTTCACCGAAGAATATCTTCGTAATCTGGGCTTGAATGAAAGGCACATTAAAGCACTGAAATATGCAAAAGAGAAAGGTAAGATTACAAATAAAGATTATCAAATAATAAACAGCGTTTCCAGGCAGACGGCAACCCTTGAATTAGGAGAACTAACCAACAAACGTATACTGGAACGAGTAGGAAGTGTGGGAAAAGGAACAATATATCAATTGACTAAATTGCCCAATAAATGACTAACAATTGACTAAAAAGAAATTTTGACATCTTTTAAAACAAAACTTCTACCCGATTGAATCATTTCAGTTACTCACTGCCCTCTGACCGTCTGGCTTTCTGCCTTCTCCTTAACCTCAACCTTAACCTAAACCTGAATTTAGCCAGGCACTTTTGGGCTTCGACTCGACTGGTTTATGGGGCCAACCAGGGATGGATGAAAAAAATCTAAAAAAATTTTTAAAATAAGCCTATTTTTCGATCTTCAGGTTGAGGGCCCTCAAAAATAACGTTAAGGAGGATAAAGAAAATGGCTAGTGAAAGAATCGAAGAAAAACTCACGCTCAACAAGGTTACTGTTGCGAAACTGGAAACCCTGGAAGCGGTTGAACAGAAAGTTATCAAAGCGGGCTCTCAAAATGCGAATGTCGGCTCCACCGTGGTTCCCATTTATTGTAGGCCCTAACAAC
>WVZO01000507.1:231-2798 GCA_011772425.1 Candidatus Aminicenantota bacterium | reverse complement strand
CCCCTGGACCCCCCGCAAAAGCTTTTCATACACGGTCAAACAACGTACCATGCTTCGTTTCGATATTTCCAATTGGTATCCTTATAAGTAATCCCCTCTTGAGAGGGGTGCCCAAAGGGCGGGGTGTGTCCTCTTCGCGTTTCTTCGCGTGCCTTCGCGGTTAAAATAGGAATTCTCTACAGCGCTTCTTTTATTCGTTGGTAAACCTTATCGACAGTGAAACCGAAATGTTCACCCGCTGTTTTCCCGGGAGCAGATACACCAAAGGATTCAATATCCACCAGGATGATCCGCGGGTCATAAAAGAGGTTAACACTCCGGTGCGAAGCCGCTTCGATTAATACCAACGGCTTACCGGGAGTAAACAATTGCTCCCTGTAGCCCTCGTCAGCTTTACTGAACAACTCCATACAAGGAATACTGACAACCCGCACTTGTTTATTATCTTTCTCCTCTACCAGTTTGGCTGTTTCCAATGCTAATGGAAGTTCTGATCCCGAAGCACTTAGAATAATATCCGGTTCGTTGGTGCCGGCGGTTTCATAAAAAACGTACGCTCCTTTTTTAAACTGATTATACAATTCCTGCCGGTCGGTTGAATTGGAAGTGGGATACCCGGTTCCAGGGACCTTTTGACGGGAGGTAATAATAGCCGCCGGGCCATTCCTATGTTGGAGGAAATAAAGATAGGAAAAGGCGGTTTCAAAATCATTGGCCGGCCGGAACGCATAAATCCCGGGTATCACCCGGAGGGCGTTCAAATGCTCGATGGGTTGGTGGGTGGGGCCATCTTCTCCCACGTAAATGGAATCGTGGCTGTAGATGAACAGGTGGTTCAATTTCATTAATGCAGCCAGCCGCACTGCGGGTTTCATGTAATCGAAAAAGGTAAAAAAGGTGGAGGTAAAAGGAATCATGACGTTGTTCAGGGCTAACCCGTTGCCGATAGCCCCCATGGCATGTTCCCGGACACCAAAAGCAATGTTGCGGTTGAAAAACATGTCCCGCTGGATATAGGGGATTTCTTTTTCTCCCGGTTCCTTGATATTGGCCTTTGTGGAACCGGCAAGGTCAGCCACGCCCCCCACCAATTGGGGAAGATATCCTGCACAAAGATTTAACACCCGGCCTGAAATCCCCCTGGTAGCATCCGGCTTTCCATGTTCATAATTTAACAGTTTGGTCTGCAATTTTTCCGGTAAAGTGAATTCAAGATATTTGGTAAGCACGTCGTGCTTTTCCGCATGTTTTTCTTTATACGCTTCTAATTTTTGTTTCCATTTATCGTAAACCTGCCTGGATTCATCGAGTATTTCTCTCATAAATGCTGCCGATTCCGAATCATCCAGCGGTTTTTTCTCCCGGAGGCGTGCTTCCATGATGTTAGACAGTCGGTTTTCTTCTTCAGCGGCTTCTTTTCCATATTTTTTCTCAAAAATATCCCTGATCTCTGAGTGTCGGATAAAAAAGACAATCTCATCGATCCCCGCCGGGGCGCCGTGAATATCGGGGGTATTCCTCTTCTTATTCAAACCTTCGCCAATAACGGTTTTTAATATCAGTATTTTGGGTTTGCCCTGTCTCATGTCTTTCAATTTTTTTAATTTTGCAAATACATCCGGGATGTTTCCGATATCCGCATGTTCCACGTGCCACCCCATGGCCCCGTACCGTTTACCCACATCCTCGGTAAACGTAATATTCATATGGCCATCGATGGAAACATCATTGGCGTCGTAGATGGCAACAAGGTTGTCCAGTCCCAGGTGACCTGCCAGGGAACCGGCCTCGTAACTGATCCCCTCCATATGGCACCCATCGCCCATTAACGCAAAAACCGTATAGTCAAACAGTTCAAAATTCTCTTCATTGAACCGCTGTGCCAATATCTTACCTTCGACGGCACAGCCCACGGCATTGGCAAAACCCTGGCCCAGGGGACCGGTGGTGGTCTCAACTCCTTCATCGAGGCTGTATTCCGGGTGACCGGGGGTATTGCTGCCCAATTGCCGGAAAGCACCCAAATTTTCAAGGGAAAAACCATTGTATCCTGCCAGGTAAAGCAGCGAATAAAGCAGCATGGACCCGTGACCTGCCGAGAGAATAAAACGGTCCCGGTTGACCCATTTCGGGTCTTTCGGGTTGTATCTTAAAATATAACGATATAAGAGTATTCCCAGTTCCGCACACCCCAGGGGTAATCCCGGGTGGCCGGATTTTGCCTTCTCAATACACTCGAGGGACAGGTAACGGATGTAATCCGCACATCTTTTTAATTTTGGCATATTTATGTCTATATTCGTACCGGTATTGGTCATTTTATCTCCTGTGGGGGAAAAGATTTATTGGAAGTAAATATTATCTTAATTATTTGAGTTACTGTCAACCGCTTTATCCAAAAAAAATTCATTGGCTGGAAAGGCTTTTACCCTGTTTTTTCGCCCTGGTTCTATGTTTCCAAAGGAATAAATCCTTTTTAACCCCACATTTTTTTTTCTTCTTACTTCTTACTTCTTACTTCTTACTTCCTACTCCCTACTCCCTACTTCCCCCCCCGGTTTTTTTTC
>WVZO01000507.1:0-222 GCA_011772425.1 Candidatus Aminicenantota bacterium | reverse complement strand
CGGTTTTTTTTCAATTCTTTTTTGAATTCTTCATTTACCGGGAAACCGAGTTTTTCCGCTTCTTTTAAGTGTTGGAGAGCCTTTGGGAATTTTTTTTCATAATAATAAGTAACTGCAAGATTGTTGTGAATCTTCCCATCCATGGGATCGATTTCCAGGCTTTTAAGGTATGAGATGCGGGCCTTTTCAAGCTGCCGGTTATGAAAATAAAGATCACCAAGA
>WVZO01000283.1 GCA_011772425.1 Candidatus Aminicenantota bacterium | reverse complement strand
AGATGCTTATAAGGTTGTTTATCCTGATAGAGGCCAGGATACGGACATATGCCTGATGAATATTGCCACCATGAGCATGAAGCTGATGAGGAAGACAGGACAACTGGAAGATATGGAAGTATCCGGGGAAGTGAACGCCTGCAGTATTATCCGCGATGTAATGGTAAATGGGAAAGTCGAAGAGTGGTTGGTAATGTTTAAAAATGAGACCCACAATCATCCCACTGAGATTGAGCCTTTTGGTGGGGCTGCCACTTGCCTGGGGGGTGCCATCCGCGATCCTCTATCCGGCCGCGCCTACGTATACCAGGCCATGCGGGTGACCGGCAGCGGGAATCCCCTTGGCAAAATTGAAGATACCCTGTCAGGCAAATTACCCCAGCGGAAAATCACCACAGAAGCCGCACATGGGTACAGTTCATATGGCAACCAGATCGGCGTGCCCACCGGTATGGTTTCTGAGATTTATCATGAGGGTTATATTGCCAAGCGGATGGAAGTAGGGGCGGTAATCGGTGCAGTACCGCGGCAGAATGTCATCCGGGAAGAACCTGCACCGGGTGATGTGATTCTACTGGTAGGCGGCAGAACCGGCCGCGATGGTATTGGTGGTGCCACTGGCTCTTCTAAAGAGCATACCGAAGAATCTATTCATACCGCGGGTGCGGAAGTTCAAAAAGGCAACCCGCCGGAAGAGCGGAAACTGCAGCGCTTGTTTCGGAATCCTGCAGCGTGCAGATTGATAAAAAAGAGCAACGACTTTGGGGCTGGCGGTGTGTCTGTGGCTATTGGTGAACTGGCAGATGGATTGGAAATATTTCTTGATAATGTTCCCAAAAAGTATGAGGGTTTGGATGGTACGGAATTGGCGCTTTCCGAGTCCCAGGAGCGGATGGCTGTAGTGATCTCCCCGGAAGACGCGGAAACATTTAAACAACTGGCAAAAGAAGAAAACCTCGAAGTCGCGGAAATCGCCCGGGTTACGTCTGATAACCGTTTAAAAATGGTCTGGCGGGATACTGTTATTGTAGACATTGACCGGGAATTTATTAACACCCACGGCGTCCGCCAGGAGACAGATGTTACGGTCTCTGCACCGGATATGACAAACCATTTTTTTAACAAGACAGCGGAAGCGGTGGAAAAGGCGGTAAAAACAAATGATATTAAAATCGCCTGGTTGGAAAATTTAAAGGGGTTAAACACCTGCAGCCAGAGGGGGCTGGTGGAACGTTTTGACAGTACAGTAGGAGGCGGAACCGTTTTGATGCCTTTTGGTGGGAAATATCAGTATACCCCTGGCGAAGCTATGGCAGCTAAAATCCCGGTTTTATCCGGGGAAACAACCACAGCTACACTGATGGCTTATGGTTTTAACCCGGAGATTTCCACCTGGAGTCCGTTTCATGGGGCAGTATATGCAGTGGTGGAAGCAGTGGCAAAGATCGTCGCTGCTGGCGGCGATTACCGCAGCGTTCGTACCTCGCTGCAGGAATACTTCGAAAAGTTGGGCAGCAGCACAAGGCGGTGGGGGAAACCTTTCAGCGCTTTGTTGGGTGCTTTTCACGCCCTTACCCAACTGGGAATCCCTGCTATTGGCGGCAAGGATAGTATGTCCGGTTCGTTTGAGGACATGGATGTACCCCCAACCCTGATTGCGTTTGCTGTGGATACCACCGATGTTCATAAGGTGATTTCCCCGGAATTTAAAAAACCCGGCAGTGTAGTGGTTTATGTGAAACTACCCAGGGATGAATATGAACTCCCACAGTTCGATTTACTGCGGACCCATTTGGCCGGCATTTCCCAACTGCTGGTAGAAGGCAAAATCCTGTCTGCCCGGACCGTGAGAACCGGCGGCATTGCTGCCGCATTGTCTGAAATGGCTTTCGGAAATAAAATCGGGTTTGAATTGACTACTCCATTAGAAGCAAAGGAACTGTTTACAGTGGATTACGGTTCGTTTTTGCTGGAAATTGAAAAAGATAAAGAAGAAGATATGGTAAATTTATTTAAACAAATAAATTACCAGGTCTTAGGCAATACGTTGGATATCCCGGTTATTCGTTTAAGGCTAAAGCATGCAGAAATTGAAATCGCGGTTGATGATGCTCTTTCTGTATGGGAGAGTTCCCTGGAAGCAATTTTCCCCACCTGTACAAAGAGTGACTCCAAACCGGACACCGTTTTTTTTACCAGTCGCAATATGCAGCGTCCGTCTGTTAAGATAGCCAGGCCCCGTGTCCTGGTACCGATCTTCCCCGGCACCAACTGTGAGTACGAAACCCGGACCGCTTTTGAACGGGCAGGTGCTGTAGTGGAAACCCTGGTTTTCCGCAATCTGACACCCCGGGATATCGATGAATCCCTGGAGGCATTAACCAAAAAAATCCATCAATCCCAAATCGTGGTTATTCCAGGTGGATTCAGTGCCGGAGATGAACCGGACGGTTCAGGAAAATTCATTGCCGCGGTCTTTCGAAATCCCCGGGTTAAAGAAGGGGTAATGAAACTTTTAAAAGAAAGAGACGGGTTAATGTTGGGGATTTGCAATGGGTTCCAGGCATTGATTAAATTGGGACTTGTGCCTTACGGTGAGGTCCGGGATATGGATGAAACCAGTCCGACGTTAACCTTTAACCGGATAGGCCGGCACGTTTCCCGGATGGTTCGGACAAGAATCGTTTCTGTATTATCTCCCTGGTTTATTCATCATGAACCTGGCGATATTCATGTTATACCTGCTTCTCATGGTGAGGGCAGGTTTATTGCTGATCCCGGGATGATCCAGCGTTTAATGGAAAGAGGGCAAATTGCCACTCGGTATGTGGATGTTCATGGTAATCCTTCCCTGGATACTGCTTTTAATATCAATGGTTCTATGAATGCAGTGGAAGGAATTACCAGCCTGGATGGCCGGGTGTTGGGTAAAATGGGGCACACGGAGCGGATCAGTTCTCATGTTGCCGTCAATGTGCCTGGTGATAAGCATCAGAAGTTATTCGAATCCGGGATAGCTTATTTTGGTTAGGAGCCTGTTTGATAATTAACAAAAAGGGGACAGTGCGTGCGAGTGTGCGAATGTTGCCGATCATCTTTCACTCGCTTTGAAAAATATGATTACCTATTGCTAAAATCTTGCCAGAAATTGGCAAAAAAAGGGAAAAAATAACACTGATCTTCAGACCTTTCGCCGCAGGTGTTTAAAATATGTCCGAAGGACACCTCTATTTATCTCTCCTACCGCACGGGCACTATGAAATCAACTTACCTTCTTCTCTTCTTTCTT
>WVZO01000688.1:1532-2033 GCA_011772425.1 Candidatus Aminicenantota bacterium | reverse complement strand
GTTTAGATTTCATTTCCTGGAGGTCGGAGATGATACGGTTGACAATAAATTCCAGTTGAATGGGGATATTTTCTCCTGAAATGTACTCGAATAGCTCATGCAATACGATATTGGTTTTGGGAATGGTTTTGAGTAGTTTTTCTCTTGTGGTTTTTTGTTTTCCTTTTGCCAGGATAACAGTGGTGAATAAACCGAAAGTCAGGGTTTGAGCATAGAGATCGGCAAATTCTTCATGTGACAGATCGTGAATGAGGTGTTTTTGAACCGAATGGAAAAATTCGATGATAGGTTTGTATTCTTTGGATTGCTTGAGGGCCGGCATGATGATTTCATCGCTAATTAACCGGGTATGAACGGCCAACGATTGAGCCAGTTGATCAATGGTGGTAATTTCTGTCGATGCTTTTTCAATTTCAACAGCCATTTGATTTTTAGAACTATCCATTTGTTATTCCCATTTGATTGTCCACTTTTTTTTTACTTCTCTTATGGTTAAGGCGA
>WVZO01000688.1:812-1480 GCA_011772425.1 Candidatus Aminicenantota bacterium | reverse complement strand
TCAAACTGCTCAAGGGTCTGCGGCTCATCTTTATACACGACCCTTAATACCAATATCAAGTTAGACGCCCATGCATAAAGTTCTTCCAGTTTTTTATTCCTACGCGCCGTTAATACCTGTACTTCACCTTTTTTTTCTTCCTGTTCAGCATTCGCTTTGCTCAATTCCTTTACCAAATCAAATCCCTGTTGGAGTTTTACTAACGTTATTCCAAGTGGTGCCAGTCCTTCCTGTACGTCGGTGTATTCGATAGCAGTGGTGTAGAATTGAATTCCCTGTTCTATTTTTCCTGTAAATCTTCTTTTCAATGGCTGCGACACTCCCAATGCGCTCAATAGTTCTTCATTGTCTTTAAATACTTTTCTTGCAAATTCCCGGTGTTCAGCTAACATTTCAAAGCATTGGCCTGAAAGTTTTCTCACTTTTCTACTGGCCTGAAGTTTTAGCTTATTTTTTTTTATCCGTTCCGCTATAATGTCCTTGACTTCCGTATACATTGTTTCGCCACTGTTAAACAGTGATTCTTCGTATCCAGAACCGAACAGGCTTGTTTTTACACTTTCATTACTTTTAATGTTTTCGATCAGTACATAGATAGAAGTAATTCTTTGGCTTATTGTTGTTCTTGATTTTCTAGCCATATTTCCTCCTTTTGTTTTTAATTTTTT
>WVZO01000688.1:0-691 GCA_011772425.1 Candidatus Aminicenantota bacterium | reverse complement strand
ATGTCATTTGTCCCCACTACAATATCATTTGTCCCCACTACAATATCATTTGTCCCCACTGCAATGTCATTTGTCCCCGCTGCAATGTCATTTGTCCCCACTACAATGTCATTTGTCCCCGCTGCAATGTCATTTGTCCCCGCTGCAATGTCATTTGTCCCCGCTGCAATGTCATTTGTCCCCACTGCAATGTCATTTGTCCCCACTACAATGTCATTTGTCCCCGCTGCAATGTCATTTGTCCCCACTACATCATCATTTGTCCCAGCTACATTGTCTTTGGGATGCATTACATATTGTCCGGGGACGCCCTCGTCATGAACGGTGATAACGACCGCTGAAAAATAACCGGTAACGGATTCGGCTTCAATAGAAACCGGTACATTATGATCTGGAAATTCTCCATGGTTCCTCCTTTTTATTTTCAATTTAATTTGTTTACACATTTAAATCTCTTGTAATGTTGTTATTACCAGGAAATACAGCAATATGAGAACAATCAAAAGCAGGGGGATTTCCCATTTTAAGGATTTATCAGCCTTTCTTAATTCCTCTTCCATGAGCCTGAGTTCTTCCAACTCCTTTTCGATTCCTTGCATCGATTTCCTCCTTCCTGGTTATTGACAGCTTAAAATCATTGCCAGCCATCCTGGTTCCGGTTCATAAACGGAGTTCCATTCCGGTATCGCAT
>WVZO01000255.1 GCA_011772425.1 Candidatus Aminicenantota bacterium | reverse complement strand
CTCTCCTACCGCACGGGCACTCTGAAAAAACTAATGCCCTCCGTGCGGATCTACTAACCCATATTTTTTATCTCCAGGATGGACAGAAATACTTAAGAACTCAAAGAACGTTTTGTCTGTCCATCCTGAACTCCTTTAAGAATTTTTCTTGCCTCCGGCGGCCAAAGGGGGCTCTTTTGAAAAACTGCCCCCTTTGGAATCCCCCGCAAAACTTTTTGTTATGGGAGGACTGCCGCAGGCATTACTCTAACTTCGGGGGACAATATTTACTACAACATTGGTTCTGAATGCCCTGCCACTTTCACCCTTCGTGACAAAACTCCATTCATGCAAGGATAAATTACCTGGCACTTAATCCTTCATCTTCTTCTCTTCTTGGTTTCCTCGCTTCTTTTTTGCCAACTGCCAACTGCCAATTGCCAACTGTCTTTTTTCTCTTCTTATCTAAGCATAATATCCAATCGAATCCCCAGGACACCGCTAACCGTTTCTCTTATACCTTCTCTTGTATATATTTGATAAAAGATACCCGGTCTTAAAAAACTTCGGTTCCAAAAGATACCGAAAGTTATGGAATGAACAAAGCGGTCGCCGAAATCATCGACATCTTCGGTAATGATGCCGATGCCGGTCCATTCAGCTTTGATATCGATATAGTCAAGCCGGTAACCCAGGGAAATACCGTAATGGATATATACTTCTGTCTCACCTCCTTCTTCCGTTGGTATCATGATATTGGGTCCGATTTCAAAACCATAGATGACACCATAAGGTTTGATACGGTGATAAGCCAGGTTTCCGTAAACAGTCCAGGTATTGGGGATGAATTTCTGAAATTCATAATAATTGCTGAAGATGCCGACAAAAGCGGTATCCACATTTTCTTCCGACATTGTGGGCAAGAAAACACCCAGTGATAGACTGAAGACGTTTTGGCGGCTTGATTTCAGACGGCTTTGCAGCCCAACATATATATTCCCAATACTGCCTTCATTCTCTGCTCCAGTTATGTTTACTATGGAAAGAGGTAAAGACCCGACAAGATTTAGCCTGGAGCCTACCGGGATACTGAGGGAAAATTCGTAAACACCAGATAGACCTGATAAATCCGCTTCTTTGAACTCGGGCCGAAGGTAGCGAAATCCGAGCTTCGTTCGCCTGGAGGGAACATTCTCCAAAAGGAACGTCTGACCGAAAACAATGAAAGGCAGCAGGAAAATAAAAATTCCTGCAATAACTGATTTTATGCTAAACATTTTCATTTTTAAACCTCCTTATACATTATCATTATAATTATAATTAAAACCTGATGTCTCATTCAAGCCTTGAGCATTGATTTTTATTTTTTTTAGTGCCAGGGGGCCGCTGGAGGCATTCTTCGGTTGCAATGCACACATCTTTCATGTAGAATATGTGTTTAGGAGGCTTTTATGATACGCACAAAAAAACATCTTCCAGTTACTTTACTGATTTTTATTATGATGACTTTGTTTTTCTACCAGGGGCTGCGAAGTGAAACCCAGGGGCCGGAGGAACATGGCCGGCAATANNTTATTGTTATCGATGGCAATGGCACACCGCCTAGAGGTCCCGGGGATGTTATTATTGAAAATAACACCATTCAATCTGTTCGTTCAGCCAAAAAGGATAAAGACAGCTATAAAGAAGCGGAAAAAGTGATTGACGGGACCGGGATGTATCTTCTTCCCGGTCTTATTAATATCCATGGTCATGTTCATGATAAACGGGCAAAAAAACCGATTCCTTTTGAATATCTATATAAGCTGTGGTTATCCTGCGGTATAACTACGGTTCGGGATGTTGGCAGCAACAATGAGTTAACCATCAAGGAGCGGGAGAAAAGCCGCAGAGGTGAGGTGGCGGCGCCGCGTATTTTCCTTTATATGGTAGCCTGGAGTAATACCCCTGAAGCGGCTCGAAAAAGAATCCAGGAAATCAAAAAACTGGGTGGTGATGGAATTAAAATCTTCGGTAATGATAGAGATATTATGAAAGCCCTCATGGATGAAGCTCACAAAGTGGGTTTACGGGTGGCGCATCATGTGGGGGTAGAGGAGACCGATGCCTGGGATGATGCTGCTTTTGGCGTGACTTCTATCGAACATTGGTACGGTGTACCTGATGCTGCACTTCATGGGTCACAGAATTTTCCTTATTGGTACAACTACAGTAATGAAGATGATCGTTTTCGTTATGCCGGGCACTTGTGGCGGGAAGCAGACCCGGTTAAACTTAAAAAAGTTCTCCAGGCATTGGTAGAAAAAAAAGTGGCCTGGTGTCCTACATTTGTTATTTATGAAGCCAACAGGGACTTGCTGCGGGCCGTGAATCAGCCCTGGTACAAAGATTATCTTCACCCGGCTTTAGAGGAATATTTCCGTCCAAACCCGGAATACCATGGCTCTTATCATTGGAATTGGTCCACCACCGATGAGATTTTCTGGAGGGAGAACTATCAAATCTGGATGCGGGCGGTACGGGAATTTGCCAGAATGGGAGGTGTTGTGGGTGTGGGTGAAGATGCGGGTTATATTTATATGGTCTATGGTTTCAGCCTGATACGGGAATTGGAGCTTCACCAGGAAGCTGGTTTTCATCCCATCGATGTTATCCAAAACGCCACGGGAAATAATGCCAGGATATTAGGAATGGAAGATAAATTGGGGCGTATAAGAAAAGGTTATCTTGCCGACCTTATTTTGCTCGATGAGAATCCCTTGCAGAACTTCAAGTATCTTTATCCCACCGGTGTGTTAGACCTTAAGGATGGAAAAATGATCCGCAGGGGCGGTATAAAGTGGACCATTAAAGACGGGATTATTTATCATGTTCCTACATTGCTGGAGGAAGTGAAAAAAATGGTTTCTGAAGCAAGGAAGAAGCGTTGAAGTGAAATTTATAGTACTTGACAAATCGGGATGATTGCAATCCTCTTAGTACTCATGTTCCGCCAGGAAGACAACAAAGTCCTTTGTTCTCTTCAGTTTTTCCAGGACCCTGCTTTTTTGAATACCTCTGATAAGACGTCTCATAGCTCTAGAGTACCTGGTGAATCTTTGTCGGAGATTATATAAAGCGGCAAAGAAAGTCAATTATTTTTTTCAACCCATTTTTTGGCTGTTTTCTTTTCCGTTATCGGTTTTCCTTTCTTCTCCTTTTCTCCGGCATATTGAAATTTACTTGTTCTTATACTATAATTTGCAATAGAGGTGTCAATATGGATATTGATAAATATTTTGATCATCTTGCTTCTGATGATATTCGTATAAAAGGAACAAGAATCGGGATTGAATCTGTTCTCTATGAGTACATTCATCGAGAGCAGTCGCCGGAGGCAATCGCAAACAGCTTCCCCTCGCTAACATTAGAAAAAGTTTATGCTACTATACTGTACTATTTACAAAACAAACAAGCTATTGATGCCTATATGACAGATTGGTTGGAGTATGGGCGGCGAATGAGAGAAAAACAAGACAAGAATCCACCTCCTGTGATCATTCGATTACGTGAACTCAAAGCCCAACGTCAACAGGCAGATTCAATTTCATGAGTGAGATCCGTTAATTGATGAATTATTATTGATTTGGGGGGCTTCCGAACCAGAAGAATATCAAGATTTAATCATTTATTTGCCATTGAGTTAAAAACCAGTATTTTTTTGGCTGTTATCTTTGTCGCGGCCACTTTTTTTCGGTTTCCGGGGTTGCCTGCTTTTTACCTGCTTTATATAGCTGCTTCTATATCCGATGAAACGTTCTTCATTTTTACGGAATACATATTGACCATATTCACGAATCTCATCCACCGCCTCTTTCAAGTGGGTATAAGCCTGATCGCGGAATTTTTTGGCTTCACTGTGTTCTTGTCTTGAACTATTGACTTCAGCCAGCAGCGCGGCCATTTCACTTGCTGTTTGAGCCGCTTCGTCAAGAAGGGAGATATCGAAATTAATGGCTTCAAGTAATTGCGGGTTGGCTTTTCCCAATACACTCAGGTCGTTTAAATCCTGGATCATATCCGCGTGACTTTCTCCTTTTGAAATGGCACTGACCGCTGCCACCAGGTCGGGATGATCCCGAAAGGCAAAACGAAAGTCATGCAGCAGCCGATTTCTTAAATCATAAGCCAGGGGAGAGCGTTTGTTCCATTCCTCGGAACCTTTTTTCCCGGTATTCCGCTGAGTCTGCCAGGATGCCTGGGCTTTAATTAACGCTTCGCAGCGAAGGGGAATATCCTCCACCAGTTCCCATGACAACCCGGCGGCGGTCAGGGCTTCCTTATCCGCCAGGGCCCAATGATATAGTGTGTTTGCTTCCTGGATGTAGACAGCCACCGGGATGTGATGTGGGGTTTTTATTTGACTTTCCTCGATGGTGCTTATGACTTTCAGCTTCTTTTCATAATCTTCCTGGTTTCCCATTGTTGGCTCCTTTTACTATATTTTTCGCAGTTTAAAAGACGATTTTATAACATAAGGGCCTAATGTGTCAATAGCTCGTTGTTGTCAAACGTTTGGGGAAGCCTTCAGATGGGTAATTTTTCATTTTTCCACCGCTCCGGCACCCCATTTCCACCGCCCGGGGAGTATATTTCCACCGCCCGGGAATACATTTCCACCACTCCGGCACCCCATTTCCACCGCTGGGGGAGTATATTTCCACCGCTCAACTTTTGCCTCCTGCACCATGCTGATGCACTCAAAAACCACACGGCGCGATTTTCCAGAATGTCCTGTTTTTTCCTTTTTAATTCCCTTTTTCACAACCCAGACGCGCCAGAAACGAAAAAATATTTAAAAATGTAGACAATTCTACAGAATTATATTATAATATCTTCAACAGATCACAGAAGGAGTGTTTAGATTTAGGCGGGAAAATTGTCCTAAGAACAAGGAGGAAGAGGCCGTGAGCGAAATACAAAGCACCACAGTCGCGAAAAATTTTACCCTTCGGATTCTTTTGCTGTCGTTTTTCATTTTCATTGTCAACTCCTGGTCTATCCATCACCTCGGTAGTGACCTGACCACGTTTTTAATCTCCAATGGCCCTTTGGTAATAATCGGCATAACCGGTGTATTCTCCGAACTCCTAACAAAGAAAGAAGCTTCCCGGATGAAAAGCAAAATTCGCCGTTGGTTTTTCTTTTTCCTGAAAACCCCGGTCCTATGTTTTTTATACGGACTTCTTTTTGCAACCGGGTCTGTCGTCTCTTCCGTGACTATTATGTCAAGCGGTATCCCTGGAGTTACGATATTGAATTTGGGACCGGAGGGAACGTCATCTCTCCAGTCATCGAAACGTCTTGAAAAGCCAAATGCCGTGATATGCTTTATAAAATTAACAAATCCTTTTGGCCGTCCCTATTATTTAGAAGTTAAAGGT
>WVZO01000074.1 GCA_011772425.1 Candidatus Aminicenantota bacterium | reverse complement strand
TTTTCTCCAGATCGCCATCGGTCATTTCCAGGTTTAATGCTTTCATTAAATCTTGCCGGGTCAATTCCCGATCTCGATGTTGACTGAGATACAGGATGATATTTTTGGCATTGCGGTTGTTGATTTGAGGAAAAGCACTGGAAATATATTCCATCCAACTGGTTTTGATGGCACCCTGATCATCCAGGGTCTCAAACTCCAGGGTGCGGGTCAATCCGTCCAGGGTGGTGAGGTCTTTACCCGGACAGTCGGAGCGTATAACCGCGCTGATATAAAAAGGATTCCCTTCGGTAAGACCGATCAGCAAGTAAGCGGTTTCTTCGCTCACCGGGACATCAAAAAACCGGGAGTATTTGTACAACAACTCCGCGGCTTCATTTTCCGGCATATTTTTAAGGAATTTGTTCCTGAACCGGGCCGGCAGCATACGACTCAGTTCCTTCATCAGCCAGCCCACCCAACTGCCGGTAACCAGCAGCGGCGCGATTTTGCTTTCGGCTGTACTTAAATAACCACCGGCAAGGGTATCTGCCGGGACTTTCATGTCTTTATCCCGGTAGATCATGGCATTCATAAACTGGAATTCATCGATCATTTGTACGATGAATTCTTTCTGCCGGTAAGCAACGGTCATCGGGGCTTCGCGAACCGTGTCCCACAGGATGTCCACATTCTCGTGCATAAAAGAATATTCGACACTGTCTATGATACCGGTTAAATAGTCTAAGCCTTCTTTTACCGCTGCTGCTTTTACTTTCTCGAAATTGTTTTTTTCATCCGGACGGAGATAATAAATATTCCTGCTTTTAAATGCAATATACTGGTAAATAAACGTAAGAAAAAAATCAACACAAAAATCACCTATCCATTTTTTGATTTCCTTGATTTCATAGTAAAAAGGAATCACCCCGTCGTTTTTGTAAAAGGTGATATTGAATAATCGTTCCAGGATGGCGGTTTTGCCCATTTTACGCCGGGCCAACAGGGCAGTACTCTGGGATTTTCTTTCTTTGATATCGCTAATCCATTTAAGAAAATAATCCAATTCCATTTTTCTGCCGGTAAACAGGACCGGGTTACCGATTCGTTCTTCCAGTGCATAGTCCATGCCCTTTATATACCATAAATCGAATAAAATATCAAACGAAAGTCAGTCGAATTTTCCAAAGCCTGCATCTGGTAGTTTTTGACTTTATCCTCTTCCAGTGATAAAATAGCGTCCTTAGAAAGTTCAGAAAAATAAATTGATAAATTGCTAAATGATGAATGAGTCGATGATGAATGATGAAGTAAAAGTTCAAAAGACAGTGCTAAATTGCGGGTTAGTAGTAATCAGCGAATATATACCGTTCTTTCCTTCTTTTGCTCTCAGCTATACTCTGCGGGCCGGCTCCAGGGCGGAAACCGAAGAAAATAACGGCATTCACCACCTGATCGAACATATGCTCTTTAAAGGAACTCGAAAATATGATCTGAAAAAAATCGCCGATATCTCCGACCGCCTGGGAGGTAAATTAAATGCATTTACCGGCAAAGAGATTACCCAATTCTATATCAAAGCCATTGATGAGCATTTGCCGGCATCCTTCGACATATTAACCGAGATGGTCATGCATTCGACATTCCCGGAAGATGAGTTTATTAAAGAGAAAAATGTCGCTGTGCAGGAAATTCATGAAGCTGAGGATAACCCGGATACCAATGCTTTTGAAACGTTTTACCAGAAAGTGTTTGCCGGGAATGCCCTGGGTTTTCCCGTGGGCGGGAAAGTGGAGCCGGTCTCATCGTTCCAGCGGGATATGGTATATGATTTCTATAAAAATAATTATACCCCTGATAACATGGTCCTGGCAGCAGTAGGTAAGGTGAACCACCGGGAACTGGTGGAGTTGGCAGAACAGGCATTTGCCGATTTCCCTGATAAAAACCCAAAGGATTTTGCCTTTCCCCAACCCACGTTTCAACATCAATTCTTTCACAAAAAAAATAAGTCGTTAAAGCAGGTTTATGTCATTATCGGGTTTACCGGTTTATCTGTCGTATCGCCGGACAGGCATCGCTATATGCTGTTGAACGATATCCTGGGGGCTGGTATGAGTTCCCGGTTATTCCAAAAAATCCGGGAAGAAAAGGGACTTGCTTATACGGTAAGCTCCTTTACCGATGCTTACCTGGACTGCGGCGCCCATTTAACCTATTCCATCGTTGAACCCAAAAAAGTAAAGGAATATTGTGGGGCTGTAAAAGAGGAGATTACTCGTTTAAAAGAGCAGGGCATAACAGAAGAGGAATTAATTCGGGCCAGGGATTCCATTAAATCATTCATGATCCTGAGCCTGGAGAGCCGGGTAGCCAAAATGAGATTTATTGTTAATAATGAATTGTTTCTAAAACGACAGTTGATTTTACAGGAGATCATCGATAATATCAGTACTGCAGCGATTAATGATATCAATCAATTGTTTAAACACTACCTGGATTTAGAAGAAATGTCGATATTCTTATACGGGGGCGTTCGCAAATACAAATAATCCAGGAACCTGTTGGACCTGGCCCGTTGGTCTACTTCAACGTCAATCAAGAATTTCTTTCTAAAAGATCATTAAATATTTTGTCTAATTCCAATGTTCTAATCGTTTTTTTCTTTGGATTACCATTGTCGTCAGGCCAGCGAACCAGTCGGATTTCACCATCTGCAATTTCCAGTCCGGTAATATCACCATCTCCAAAGGAGCAGCATCCTGTATTAAAAAAACACGGCAGCGGTGTACCCGGCATGCCGGAAGTCTCTGAATTGGATTTTGATTTTACCCATTCCAGTTCTGCATATAAATTGTAAATCTTTTCCTGGATTAATTTTTTTTGTTCTTCGTCTTTAGCTTCCTGGAGTTCTTTGTTTTTTTCATTAATCTTTGAAATGATGTCATCCTCATGCGCTTCAGAGATAAAGACAGGACGATGCGTGTGCCCGCAAATGAATACCATGTTTGTGTCTTTCATATCTTTTTTAACCCATGAATACATGACTCTTTCATGCTCTTTTTTCAATTTAAAGTCTTTCGCCGGTGTTGTGCTTGGTATTCGGGTAATTCGTTGAAAATTTCTCCAAATTACCCTTACTATAAACCGGCTCAGCTTGCGAAATCGGTCTGATTCAAGGGTCCCCTGGTGTCCATGGGCCAGGAATATTACAATTTTTTTACCTTTATAATTGATGATGAACTTTTTTCCTTCATCCAACGCTTTACTCTCTCCCATCAGTTTTTTTCCGTATTTATTGACATTTCGTTTCCAGCGCCAGAGATCGTCATGGTTTCCCCAAATCCTTAAATATCGTTCTTCACCATTAACATTGGTAAATTTTTTTTCCAGCTCAAATGTGTCCTGGTATTCTTTAAAGACCTTTTTGGGGAACGATTCCCAGAATTCTTCGACGTCACCCAATAAGATCAACGTATACCCGGCTGCCAGGTAATATCCCAAAGCAGCGTGATAAGCCGGTTTGCATACTTTAAAATCATCAGCCCCATCGCCCTGTCCTTTATGTAGATCCGAAAAGATAATCCACTTGACCTTTTTATAATCCTCGATTTCTTCTTCAGGACTACTCTCAAAGGTCTCTTTCAGGCCCTTATAAACCATACTTTCACTCATAGTACCCATCGTGTACCCTCCTTTTTTTAATTGACGTCGAGATTCTATTATAAAGGATCCATTTTGTCAAGAGTTTTTTCCTTTTTTCCCGGGCAACGAGTTGTTGGGAGTTCATGTTTGTAATTTTAACCGGTTACATTTTTATATGCTCATTTCAAAATCTATACGAATAAGAGGTTTTTCAATGACAAGAAGGTAACAATATTCTATGTTTACTTTTGAATCTTTTTCTGGTAAGAGATAAATGAGCAATGAAGCAATGAATGCCTCGAAAAAAATATCTAAAACGAATTTTTTTAACATTTCGGTTTTTATGTTGTCAAATGTTTGTCAATCAGTACTGGATACAAGTACAAATTGGTGATTGACAGGGAGGTAAATATGAACACGTCAGGCAAACAAAAATCTGTTTGGAAGTCATTCTTGTCTATCCTGTTTTTAATCATTGTTTTAATAACCACATCGGTTTTATGGGAGCCATGCGCTTTTGCTAAGAAAAAGCCGCACAAGGCGGAAATCCTGTGGGATACCTGGGGTGTGCCTCATATTTTTGCCAAAGATATGGAGGCCATGTTCTATGCCTATGGCTGGGCCCAGATGCGAAGCCACGGTGATTTGATCCTGAGGCTTTATGGAGAAGCACGGGCACAAGCCGCCGAATATTTTGATGGGAGATATGTAATGCAAGATACTCTCCTTCGCCAGGCAGGAGTCATGAAACGGGCAAAGCAATGGTTTAAGGCTTACAGTCCCCAATTTCAAAAATACCTGAAAGCGTTTGTCAAAGCGATGAATGATTATGCTGCCCGGCCTGAACACAAGTCGGATTTTACCAAAATGCACCTGGTGGTTTTACCGCTTACTGTTGAGGATGTAATGGCCCATACCCAGCGTGTGTTCCATTTTACTTTTTTGGTGGGAACTGCCTACGGACATTTGCAGCGATGGTATAGGGCGGGTTCAAATGCCTGGGCCATTGCGCCTTCCAGATCAGCCAGTGGCAATACCATGCTGCTGACAACGCCGCACCTGTATTGGTTTGGGTATAACTTTTTTTACGAATCTCAATTAAAGGCCCCGGGAATGGATGCCTACGGTATCACCTTTGTGGGTATGCCTTTTCTTTTAACCGCTTTTAATGATTACATGGGTTGGACTCATACCGTTAATGCGCATGACGGAGCCGATCTTTACGAATTAAAACTGGTAGAAGAAGGAGGTTACCTGTTTGACGGGAAAACCAAAGCCTTTGAAAGCGAAAGCGATATCCTTAAAGTAAAACAGGGTGATGGGACGATAAAAGAGCAGAAGCTGGTGATTGAACGATCCATCCACGGACCGGTGATAGCCAAAAAAAAGGATAAGGCCCTGGCTTTAAAGGTTGCCGGACTTGATCGTCCGTTATTATGGGAACAATGGTTTGACATGGCGCGGGCGCGCAATTTGCAGGAGTTTGAGAAAGCCATGAAACGACTCCAGATCCCGATGCTGAATGTAATCTATGCGGACCGTGATGGTCATATTATGGTGCTGCACAACGCGATTTCGCCCAAACGCTCAAAAGGGGATTGGTTTTTCTGGGATAAAGTGGTACCCGGGGACAAATCCGACACCCTCTGGTCCGGATATCATTCATATGAGGATTTACCGAGGATTGTGGACCCTGCTTGCGGATGGGTGCAGAACTCCAATGAACCGCTGTGGACGGCGACATATCCAATGGTTCTGAAGCCTGAGAATTTTCCCGCTTATATGACGCCGTCGCTGAAAGATCTCCCGATGTTGTCCCGTTTTGCCTTCCGGCCGCAGCGCTCCCTGCGAATGCTTCGAGAGGATAAATCCATTACCTTTGAAGAATTGATAACGTACAAATTTTCTACGCGGCTGGAAATGGCGGACCGTATTATCGATGATTTATTGGCAGCAGTGAAGGAGCATGGGGGCAAAACAGCTAAAAAAGCTGCCGCTGTCCTGGAAAAATGGGACCGGACCGCAGATGCCGACAGCCGCGGTGCTGTTCTTTTCGAGAATTGGTTGAAGTATATGGAGCTGGATATGTATGCCAGTAAGTGGGATAAAGATTCCCTGTATACAGCCCCTGATGGACTGAAAGACCCAAAAGGCGCAGCAGAAGCTCTTAAAAAAGCAGGAAAAGATCTCCTGGTGAGATACAATGCCCTGGATGTTCCCTGGGGTGATGTGTATCGAATACGGTTCGGGAACAAAGATTTTCCTGCCAGCGGCGCTGATGGCAACAAAGTGGGAAGTTTTCATTCACTGTGGTTTTACCCGGATAATGACGGTAAATTTAAGACAGTCGGCGGCGAAACCTTTGTCGCTGTCATTGAGTTTTCTAAACCTCTTAAGGCACAGGTTTTATTGTGTTATGGAAACTCCTCCCATGTGGAGTCACCCCATTATGGGGATCAAATGGAACTGATGTCTAAAAAGAAACTGCGTCCGGTGTGGAGAACACGAGCCGAAATCGAAAAACACCTGGAGAGGAAGGAAGTATTTTAATTAATCTGAGCTTCTGAGTTCATTAGATAGTTTAATGCGCGTTTGAATATACACGATTGCTTTTGAAATTCCCAGGATGACAATAGAACAAAAAATAATGGCAGCCCCGGAAGGAATGTTTAACGTGTAAGAAATGACAAGGCCGGAAATAGAAGCAAGAAAGGCAAAACCGATGGAATAAAAGATAATATGTCTGAAATTTTTAGATACCAGGTTGGCAGCGGCTTGTGGGATGGTGAGCATGGATATGACCAGGATGATTCCCACCACCCGGATGTTAATGACAATGGTAAGGGCCACCAGGCTGATCAACAGGTAACTAATGGTGGATACCGGGATTCCCTGGGTTTCGGCATATTCTTTGTCAAAGGATAAAAAAAGAATTTCTTTAAATAACAGGAGGAAAACCGCAGTGATGAGCAAGGATAACCCTGCCATTAATAGAATATCCAGGCGGGAAACGGTCAGGATATTGCCGAATAGGTAAGTCATTAGATTTGGGGCATACCCGGGTGTAAGGAAAATAAAAATAATTCCTACAGCCATGCCAAAGGACCACATCATACCGATCAATGAGTCTTCAAGCAATTCTGATTTCCTGGAGAGGGTTTCGATGCCCAGGGCGGCAAGAACAGCGAAAGCAGCTGCACCGATGATGGGATTAATTCCCAGGTAGTAGCCGATGCCCACACCGCCAAAAGAGGTATGGCTGATGCCACCGCTGATAAATACGATGCGGCGGGAGACAATATAGGTGCCGATAATACCACAGGTAATAGCGGTGAAAATCGATGCCAGAAGCGCATGAATGAAAAAATCGTATTTCAATAATTCAAGCATGAGGGACCCCTGGGGTTTCTTTTTCATCTCCGTGTTTTTCCAGTACCCGGTGCGGCAGGTCGCCGTGGGTAATCAGGTCAATGGGACAATTGTAACTATCCAGTAGTTTGTTGGTAATGATATTGGAATTATGGTAATGAAGGGTGCGGCATACACAGGCAATCGCTTTCACCTGGGAAGAGATCATTCCCAGGTCATGGGATACCAGTATAATGGCGATACGGCTATTAAGTTCCTCTAATATCTCGTAAAAGGCCCGTGTAAACGTCTGGTCCACAAAGGTGTCGGGTTCGTCCAATACCAGGAGCGCCGGAGAAGAGACCAATGCCCGGGCCAGGTAGACTCGCTGCATTTGCCCGCCGGAAAGGGTGCCAATGGCCCGATGTTTTAAATCCAGGATTCCCATTTGTTCAAGTACTCTATCGGCAGCAGCTTTATCTTCTTTGCAAAAGGATTTGAACACTCCCACTTTTGAAACTAATCCCGAGAGTACGATATCCTGCACCGTGATGGGAAACTTTTTATCAAACATGGTTCCCTGGGGAAGGTAGCCAATATGTTTTCCAGGTTTATCCGACGATTCAAAATAGAAGCGGATGGCTCCTCGCATCGGTTTGATTAATCCCAGCAGTACTTTTATCAGTGTGGTTTTACCACTGCCGTTGGCACCGATAATTCCCAGGAAATCTTGCTTATAGATTGTAAGGTTGATATTTTCCAGGACGATATGTCCATTATATCCGGCGGTAACGGCTTGCAATTCCACAAGTTTTTTCTTTTCTTCTGCCATTTTATTTGTCATTGGTCATTAATCATTAGTCATTGTCTTCATTTGCCAACTGCCAACTGGTTACTTTAACGCCCAACTGAGGGTCTGGGCAATTTGTTTCATATTGTCCAGCCAGTCCGGGGCCAGGGGGTCCATGGGAATGACTTCACCTTTAATTTCGTTGGCTACTGCGCGGGCGCTGGCATTATCGAATTGTTTTTGTACAAAAATAACATGGATACCATCCTTTTTGGCGATATCCACCGCTTTTTTCAGGTCCATGGGACTGGGGGATTTTCCTTCGATCTCTATGGAGACCTGCACCAACCTGTAGTCCCTGGCAAAATAAGACCAGGCCGGGTGAAATACCATAAATTTTTTCCCCCGGTGTTTTTCCAGGAGGGCTGCGATTTCCCGGTGTAATTGATCGATGTCTTCGAGGAGTCGCCGGTAATTGTTTTGAAAGACTTGTCGGTTTTGGGGGTCCAGTTCAATGACAGCGTCCAATATGTGTTTGCACTGCATTTTGACTGCTTTGGGAGATAACCAGATGTGGGGATCGATTCCGGAATGATGATGATCATGATTATGAGAAGGCTCTTCTTTTTCTGATTTGATCAATTCGATCCCTATGGATGTATCGACAATTTTCATGTTTTTGGCATTGGCGGCAATATTTTCCATCCATGCGCTTTCAAAGGGGATGTGCCCGATGCGCATGTAGAGAACCGATAAACTTAGGGTTCGTATTTGCCGGGGAGTGGGCGCATAAGTGGCCGGGCTGTGACCCGGAGGGATCATGACATGAATATCAAAATTGTTAGCGACGATGCGCTCTACAAAATATTTCTGCGGTAAAATACTTACATAGATCAGCGGTTTCCCTGAACCAACGTCCGGGGTAGGGGAGCCGCAGCCCGGAAGCAACAGGAACAAAAGCAAGCTCAGTACAGCAGCCAAAATCGCGGGTTTACATTTCATTATTCCATTACTCCAATTTCTATCATACAGGAGTGAATTATAGCGTTAAGACAGCGAAATGTCAATATCAGTTGGCAGTTGGCAGTTGGCAAAAAAAAAAAAAGAATCTTTAACGGAAATTGAATTTTATGTTATACTAATGCATTACAAAAATGGAAAAAATGAAAGTAGTATTTACCGGAGGCGGCACAGGCGGCCATGTTTATCCCAATATCGCCATATACGAAGCCATACGGGAGAAATACCCGGACGCATCGTTTTTGTATATTGGCAGCAAAAAGGGTGCTGAGAGCCGTATCATCAAAAATATCCCTCAACCCATTGAAATAGTGGAAGTGCTGTCCAAAGGGATTCCGCAGAATATTAAAAGTATCAAAACCCTGGTTGCTCTTTTTTATATTTTTTTGGGTACTGTCAAAAGCTACTTTGTGTTGAAAAAATTTAAGCCGGATATTATTATCGGCAGCGGCGGGTATGTGGCGGCCCCGGTTCTTTTTGCTGCCTCTCTTCTTAAGCTAAAGGTATTTATCCATGAACAAAATGCAGTGCCCGGGCGATTGAACCGTATTATTGCCAGGTTCGCTTCCCGGATAGGGGTCTCTTTTTCATCCACTGCGAACTTTTTCCCGGAGGATAAAGTAACGGTGACAGGTTATCCCTTGAGAAGGTCTATCCGCTATAATAAAGAGGAGAATATCAAAGAAAAATTTAAAATCCCGGAAAAGAACAAAGTGGTGTTTATATTTGGCGGCAGTGGTGGGGCGCGTACCATTAACAATGCGGTTGCTGAAATTATCCCCATGCTTCTGACTATTGAAGGCCTCACCGTGATATTGGCTACCGGCAGGGGGTACTCCGATGAATACAGGGCCTTTGAAGATACCATAAAAATATGCGAAGAAATCGGGATTCCTGCGGATGTGGAAGGAAAATTAATCGTACGGGAGTATTTCGATAATATCGATGAAATCTATTCTATTACCGATTTGGTGGTATCACGGGCAGGTGCCGGAACCATCAAAGAAATCACCACCCTGGGAATTCCATCTATCTTGATTCCTAAAATAAACCTCCCGGGAGATCACCAGATTTTGAATGCCCGGGAGGTGGAAAAAATCGGCGGGGCAAAAATTGTTTATGAAGCAGTTGCTATCAGGGACAATAAGCAAACCATTTATGTGTCGGAATTGAACCTCTTGAAAACCATAAAAGATACCCTCTTTGACGGTGATTCATTGTTTAATATGAGAAAAAACCTTCGGCAAGTGGAAAAACAAAACAGCACTGAACTGATCCTGAAAGAAGTGGAACAACTGGTAATAGGAAAAGAGAAGTCCGAGGAGACACAGATTAAGGTTTTCTACTTACAACCCCGGGAGGGTGAGAAGAATATCGAGTTGATTTTCGATTCCACCACAGTGGGTAATTCCTACTTGTGCGATACGTTCGTGGAGGGGCTGGATGAGAATGTTTTAATTGAATTAAAGATATTAAACAAGCAGGAGAAAATCATTGTTCGGGGATTAAAAGGAACCGTGTTTGTTGACGGTCAACAGGTTGAAAAATGGGCGGAGATTAAAGAGGATTCCCTGTTGGAGATGGGGAAAGGTGAGACAAATAAGGCCTTTGTGTTAAAGAGTTATTTTGAAAAGGTTCAGAAAGTTCATTTGGAAAAAAGTACGACGTCAAAGGTATTGGGGTCATCGTTTGGGATCATGTTTTCCCGGTTTGGAGGTCTATTTCGAAATGTGTTTGTTGCTGCCTATTTTGGTGCCAGCCGGGCCACGGATATTTTTGCTATTGGTCTTACCATTGCCAACTTGATGCGGCGTATTGTGGCAGAAAATGCCATGGAAAATGCATTTCTGCCGATTTTTTCACGACTGTTTCACCGTACCTCCAGGAAAAAAACCTGGGAGGCTGCCTCTTCCATTGTAAATTTCACCCTCTTATTATCGCTGGTGCTTACCATTTTCCTGGTTATTTTCACTCCTGTGATTATCAAGTCCCTTTTTCCTGCTTTTGAAACCAGGGTGAGTGCCGAGGCCATTAATCTCACGCGACTGATCATGCCTTATTTATTCCTGATAACCCTGGCGGCTGTTATGGGCACATACTTGAAAGCGTTTAACCGCTTCGGTATTGCCGAGGCTTCTGCTGTAGCCTATTCTGTGGGTGTTATTATCGGTATTGTTGTGTTCTATTCTTCTTTTGGGATCTATTCTCTTGCCTTTGGTGTGCTCTTAGGCGGAGTGCTGCATGTGTTTTTCTTATTTCCTTTTGTTTTTAGAATATTTAAAATAAAATCACTGCGGTTTTCCTACAAACCGGTTATCAATTTTGCCAGTCCCTTCAACAAAAAATATTATTCGCAATTGGGTCCCATATCTCTGGATGTGATCTTTTCCAAGGTTGCCGAGGTGGTGGGCAAAGTATTGGCTGGATTCTTAAAAGAAGGTGCCATTGCTTTTCTCCATTTTTCTTTGATTATTTTCCAGCTGCCTTTTGCCGTGGTCTCCCAGGCGATCAACAGTGTGGTTTTAAAAGAATTTTCAGAACAAATCGCTTTATTTGACAAAAAAAGGGCCAGGCAGCTCTTTTTAGACGGCATTAAAACCAATATTTTCTTGTTAATTCCCCTGTCTGTTTTAATGATTGTTTTAGCCAGGCCCATTGTAGCGATCCTATTTCAGAGATTGCATTTTAGTCCTGAAAACACTGTCAATACGGCCTATGCACTGCAATTTTATGCCCTTGGTCTGGTGGGGTGGGGAATTCATTCCTTAACGGTGCGCATATTTGCTGCCCGCATCGATATCAAAACCTCTATGATTTTAAATTTCTTTATGCTCCTGGTAAATGTGGGTCTCAGTTTTTACCTGGTTAATACCCCGTTAACTTATGCCGGTCTGGCTTTGGCTACATCCCTTTCATTTATGCTTTTTGCCGCAATCCGGGTTATCATTTTAAAGATCAAACTGGAAAAGGAGGAGATTTCGATAAAGTTGGTGGAGATCTTGAGTTCTCTGTCCAAAACCCTTGTGTCTACCGCGTTGATGCTGATTGTCTTGATTGAGGCCAGGTATGTCTTCCAGAAGATCGATTTCAGTTCAAAGATGGTGGGAAACCTGTTTTTATTGATTTCACTGACCTTTATCGGCGCGTCGGTCTACCTGCTTACCTCTTTAATATTAAAGAATACGGAATTGTTGATTTTCAAAAAGAAGATCCTGAGAAAAGACATCGTTGTCCCGGTTTCCATGCTGTCGCCTTTCAGGTTCCTGGAGAAAGCTGCTAAAAATAGCGACGTTTTTAAAGATGATTATTTATATAAGGTAAACATCTACCTTTCCAGTGCCGGTTGGGAAATACGAAATATAGGCATTAAACTGATCGGGTTATTTAAAGATGCCAGCAAAGTGGATTACCTGGTGGACCTGTTAAGATCAAAAAAGGAGAATGGATTTATCCGCCGCAATGCTGTGAATGCGTTAAAGGTCTTCAATATATGGAACCCCGATGTAAAAGAAGTAATGATGGAATTGTTGGCTGATTCGTATTATGAAGTGAGAGCAGCAGCCATCGATTACCTGGCTAAAAGCTGTCCTGCCAGGGACTACCATGATTTTAAAGACGCCATCCATAAGCGGTTGAAATCAAGAAAAACCTCTATTGAAGAGCAGTTAGCCTGTTTACGATTGATGGCCAAAATGGGAGACAAAGAGGAGATGGGAATCCTGGAGGAATTTTTCGTGAGCAGTAATTCCCTGGTACGGGAGGAGCTGCTGGAATTGCTCTACAATTTTTATCGACGGAAAATATTATCAGCGGAAGAACTCCAGGAGTTTACCGGGAAAATCCTGATTACTTCCAATAATTTGAATCCTGAGTTTAAACTTAAATCCATTATCAGGAAGATTTATAAGGAGATTGAATAAGTATGATCATATGGTTAATGGAATTTTTGGCTGATATACCGGGGCACAGGTTGTTGACTTATATTTCCTTTCGGGCGTTAACAGCTATGTTGACTGCCTTTTTAGTGGGAGTGCTTTTTGGCAGAAAATTCATTACGATTATCTATCAATTAAAATTCCGCGACAAAGCCCGTGATCACGGTGATATATCCATCAGGAACAAGGAAGGCACGCCAACAATGGGGGGTGTGATTATTTTTCTTTCATTTTTAATATCTGTCCTGATGTGGGGAAAACTGGAAGATTTCTTTTTGAGAACTATTTTGTTTGCTGCTTTTTGGTTTACTGCACTTGGGTTCTTTGATGATTATTTAAAAAGTGTCCGGGGTTCCAGTGATGCCGGGATGAGTCGTGGTGTTAAATTGATTTTCCAGGTTATTTTTGCAGTTATATTGGGGATATTGGTGCTTTCCCCGGGTTCCACCCCCTTTCCCCAGGACCTGGTTAGCAAATTGTATATTCCCTTTATTAAAAACCCGGTGCTTGATCTTTCCTACTTTTATTATCCATTTATTGTTCTGGTGATTGTTGGTATTTCCAATTCCATCAATTTTGCCGATGGATTGGACGGTCTTGCCACTGTACCGGTTTCTTTTGTTGCCGTGGTTTATGCGATATTTGCTTATATATTGGGTAATTCCAAATTGTCCCAGTATTTCCTGTTTCCTTTTATCAGCGGTTCCGGTGAGTTGGTAATTGTAATGGGTGCATTGATAGGGGCGCTGGCAGCGTTTTTATGGTTCAATACCTACCCGGCGGAAATTTTTATGGGTGATACCGGCTCTTTGTTCCTTGGAGGTGTCATTGCCACTACAGCGGTTTTGTTGAAAAAGGAGTTTATATTCTTAATTGCCGGTGGTGTGTTTGTGGTTGAATTCCTGTCCGTTTTTGTCCAGGACTATATAGGTATTAA
>WVZO01000178.1 GCA_011772425.1 Candidatus Aminicenantota bacterium | reverse complement strand
GGCATAAAAATTCCCGATGCCATCATAACCTCCCTGGTTGTAAACCCTGTTAACGGCTCAATCCTGGTAGGCACCTGGGACAGTGGTCTCTATTCATATATGCCAGGTAGACCTGGTTCACCGGTTCCTCTAAAACACGAAACATGTACAGTTGATCAAAATGGCTCGCCCTTGCCCGGAGACAAAAAAAATAAACAAAAGCTTTTGCGGGGGGTCCAGGGGGGCGGTTTTCTCGAAAAGAGCCCCCCTGGTCGCCGAAGGCAAGAAAAAGCTCTACTGTGTATATCCAGTATGTTGTTTGACAATCAGCGCCTATGGGTTGGGACTATAGACAGGGGTTTATGGTTATCAGAATTAAAGAAAGGCCCCATGGTTTTTAAAAAGATAAAGAAGCTTTCCGACTACAGAGTTACCAGTATCAAAGCATCACCACGTGGGGACAAAATCCTGGTCACTACAATGGGAAACGGTCTTTTTATTTACACCGGGAGGACAGGTAAATGGAAAATCCTGGATAAAAAGCGGGGCATTCCCACCGATGATTTGAACATTTCCGTTTGTGATGAGGAGAATATATTTTCAGGCAGTGAAGGTGAAGGCGTCATTAGATTCAATTTAATAACCGGCCAGGTTAATCAATATAAGTTACTGAACGAGATCGCCCATAATAACGTATCAGTGGTTACCCCGGAGCCTCAAAATAATCGTCTCTGGATCGGTACTGAAGGTAATGGGGCAGCCTTTCTTGACCTTGATCCGGGAAAATGGACGATTCTTAATACTTCCAATCGTATTCTTAACTCTGATGTGGTAAACTGCATCACAGTCGATGGTTCTAAAGGCCGCGCCTGGATCGGCACGGACGATGGTATGGTCAAATATGATATCGGCAGCAGAAAACATCAACGATACGGCTTCGAGGAGGGGTTAGACAGTGTTTTGGTCTATGCCTCCGGTTTTGACCACATAAAAAGGCTCTGGGCCGCCTTCTATATCGGCAGCCCGGCGCTATTCAATCCTCAAAAAAACAGGTGGGTAACTCTCGAAGAGGCACCCAGCAGCATTTGTTATGCTTTCTCTATAGCTAGAAAAAGCAAATCCATCTGGATGGCAACCACCAATGGTATAGTAAATTACAACATTAAAACTCATAAAAACAAGAATTACTGGCCGGATATAGAGTTTAGATCCGTGTTATTTGACCCTGGAAAAGGGGAATTATGGGCAGGCTCATGGGGAAAGGGCCTTTTTTACATGGAAGTAAAAAAGTTTCAACAGCAAAAGATAAAAAAATTTGAAAATTTAGCAGTCCTGGATATTAAAAGGGATGAAAGGAATAATACCATCTGGTTTGCCACGAATATCGGTGTTTTTTGTCTTGATAAAGAGAGACAAACATTCGAGCACCTGGATGTGACCGCAGGTCTGGGTTTTAATTATGTTTTATCTATTGGCATTACAGCCGATTCCATCTGGTTCGGTACCTGGGGAGGGGGAGTAAGCCGGCTTAAATATTGACAATCAAAGTATTTTCCATTATACTGCACTTAAGGAGGTAAAGTATAATGTTTTACAGTGGCATACCGCCTTAGCAAAGGCCGGAGAGACCACCGAATATAGTGTGCGGTTTGCAGGTGTATTGTTTTCGGAACGATAAATCCGGCAGCGGGACAACGAAATAGGGGATGTCGAAACCTTCCCTGGTTTATCGAAAAGTGGACGGCGTCCACACCCTATAGGCATCGTTCACTACGTTTGAAAAGGACCAACGGAAAAAACTTTGTTTTTTTCACGCGTTTTTATAGAATATTAATAAAAAGAAGAACAAAGAGGTTTTGAAAGTTTGTCCTTAAAAAACGTTTGACTTTACGAAAAGATTAAAGAGGAGTAAACATGAAAAAAATTTTAGTTATTTTGTTTTGTATGTTGTTTTTAACCCTCGGTCTCTCCGCCGGTAAAGAAAAAGTTGATAAGATTAAACATCCACCCCTAGTTAAAAAGTGTCCCAAGATTAAACATACACCTATCGTTCAAAAGTTGATCACAATTTTAGAAACCAGGCCGGATTTGAAAAAAGCTCTCCTGCACTCACTCAAAGTAGCCAACCGCCTGTACGCTCCAACTCTTGAAGAATATTACAAATTCTTAGATGAAACGGTCACCCTGATTCCTACCGATAGAAATATTTTAGATTATATCAAGAAATTCTACTATCTCCTCGACCATCCGGATAACGGCCTGCTGCAAAGAGATGAACTATTCGTACAATGGATGGTGCAATTTGCTAACGACTGGGGGAAATTTCTCGACACCCCTGCATCTACCCTTGGGATAAAAACCTTTCTTTCCAACCCGCACTTCCACATAGACGATTACCAGCAAGATCCCAGCGGCTGGCGCACCTTTAACCAATTCTTTGCCCGCCAGGTCAGGCCCGGCAAGAGGCCCATCGCCTGTCTGTATGATGACCGGGTGGTCGTATCCCCGGCAGACTCCGCCTTCGTGGGCTGTTGGCCGATCGACGAAAACTCGACAATATTCGTAAAAAACAAAAACGATAGGGAGTATTCCATAAAAGAACTCCTGGACAAGAGCCCTTACGAGGATAGATTCAAAGGCGGGAAATTTTATCACGCCTTCCTCAATGTGAATGATTATCATCGCTATCATGTTCCTGTGGCAGGAATAGTCATGGAAGCGAGAGTCATAACCGGAAGAGTATACTTAGAGGTGGAGAAATGTAATGATGGGTCTCTGAGTGCTGATGATAAAACCGGCTACCAATTCCAACAGGCCCGGGGCCTGATCGTCATCGACTCGACAAAACACGTAGGCGGCTATGTGGCCGTGTTACCCATCGGCATGGCGCAAGTCTCTTCCTGCAATATTACCGCGCAAGTGGGAGACTGGCTTCACAAAGGCGAGGAATTCGGTTACTTCCTGTTTGGCGGTTCCGATATTATCATTTTGTTCGACAAAGACTGTAATGTCAATATTTGTATGAAACCGAACGTACATTACAACCAGGGAGTGGCAGTTGCTTATATCGGTGAACCCTGTCCCGACGGCAGGCCATCCTGTCCTGCCAAAGTAGATCTAGACTGTCCCCAAATCCTCGGTGAGCCCGATTGTATACCCTGTCTCCCCAGCGAATTGCCTAATTATGACCCCTGTGAAGTAAGAAAGAAAAAATAAACCCGCCGCACAAAACAGTTGCCCTGTCTCCCGGTGTTTAAACAAAAAGAAATTTTGAGTCCGGGTGAAAACCTGTTATAAAGAACCTGGGGGGCAGTTAAACTGCTTCCCGGTTCCTTCCCATAAATCGGAAGACGGGTCAATAGCAGGAAAAGGAGTTTATTATGAGAAAGATTTATTATTTAATAGGATTATTAGCGATGAGTCTACTTTCTACAAGTTGCCAGCAGCAGGTCGATATCGAAGCTGCTAAAACTGAATTACGCCAGGTCGCCCAACAATTCAACAAAGAAAATTCTGAAATCGGTTATATTGAAGGTTACAACAAGTACATGGCAGAAGATGTGCTGATCCTGCAGCCTGGTGAGCAGCCTATTGCTGGGCGAGAAAAGTATTATGCCAGAATGAAAGCTGAAGGGCTTCTTGGCAAACTTGAAGGAGATGTTCAGGGAGCTGAGGTTTCAGCAGCGGCCGATATGGGTTGGACATGGGGAAGATGGATTTTCACGGTTCAGGATTCTTCTGGGAATCCTGTGGTGAGTTATGGAAAATATCTGTGCACCTGGGCAAAAATTAATGGACAGTGGAAGATGACTTCGAATATCTGGAATAGTAATCCGAAGCCTGAAAATTAGAAAGAGGATTGATGAGAAACAAGCTATGATCATATTCAGAAAGAAGGTATTCGCCATGCTCAAAGAAAATAACCGAATTAGCGATGGTTTGATCGAAAAGATGATATCCTGGAATCACAGCGGGTTCTCGGTCGAACTAATCCCATTATTCCAATATTCCAACATTCCATTATTCCAATTGTGAGCGCAGCGAACTAAGTTCTGTTTTTTTACTGTGGGGAATTTCTCCCCGGTGGTTCGTATTTCCCCTGTTTTTTTTTATCCCGGTAGGCATTTATATATATTCCCGGGGAAAAATATTTCTTTTCTAGAAAAAACGAAATCCCTTAAAACAACCGATATTACAGGGGATTTTGTCGCAAAAATCCAGGGCCTGGCAAATAGAAATTCATTATTCCCAAAGATGTGGAGTAATTGGCATGGATATTGCCATTAAAATTTGAGGAGGTAACATGAGACAAGAAAAAGAGTTTAGACATGTAAAAGCAGAAAAGGTCCTCTATAACGACGTTTGTTCAACCTGCAACCATGTAAAAATCTGTACCAGCAGGAAAAACAGACAAGGTCCGGTGTGGTTTTGTGAAGAGTTTGATGATTATGTCGCTGTTATGGAGAAAAAAAGTGTGGGAAGCGAATTTCAAATTATTCCACCCTGGAAAGGTTCCAATCCTATAGAAAGCTCTATTGAGTTCAAGGGTCTTTGCATCAATTGTGAGAATCGTAAAACCTGCGTCAACAGCAGGGTGGAAGGTGGCATCTGGCACTGTGAGGAATATTGTTAAATGACTACTATTTTATTAAACGTATCTCACTTCCCTAGCGAAAGAAGAATTAGATGAAGACAAAAAGGAAGGGGAAGGAATCCCGGATTATTAACAAATTAAAAATTTATCTCCTTAAAAAAATTTGTGACCCGGGTAACCTTTCCCAGGATATAAGTAGAGGACATAGGGGCGATTTAACATTCGCCCCTATGTCTTCACTCATTTAGAGTTAACTTTTTATGATATGAATGACTTAAAAGAATTTAAATTTAAACCAAGAGTTATTAACCCGGTTAAAATAACAAACGCTTCCATATTCTCAGCAGATGAAGACGTGAGGAAAACCATAAATACGTTTAAAGAAAACATGCCCTGGATACATGTCGATATTGTAAAAGATCCTATATCCGCTTCTAATTATAAGTTCGACAACGCTTCTGTTTTTATATTTGATGATACGGCGATGACTATTGTTGACACCACAAAAATTAAAAAAAACAACAATAATACGATATTGGCTTTGCTTTCTTCAAACGGTTTTATCCATTATTCTCCACCCTCGATTAGCCGGGAGAGATTCCCTTACACAGCAAACTCCGACCTGGTATTTGCTGTAGATAAGAGAGAATATCCTCCTGATCATATTATTGCAGCAGTGGTAAGATGTGCCGAGGACAGGTTAAATATTGAAAAATACTCAAAAGAAAGGAGATTCATTTTTTTAATCGTGGATGATGAACCCCGATGGTTCTCCCAGTTTTTGCCGGTTTTATATAACATTATCGGGCAGCGTGCCGATATAATGGTCACACGAACATATGAAGAAACCCTGAAATTTATCTTTGGTGTGGAACATGAATCGGAAATAGACGAAAAATCTTATCTTTCCCACGGTCATGGAGATGATGTGGTTTGTATCATTACCGATATATTTTTCCCCAAAGGAAATAATTTAAAAAGCGATGCTGGAAAAGACCTGATTAACCTTATTAATAAGTATTACCGGCGAATTCCTATTATTGTTGCATCCAAGGCAAAGGTAGCCGAAGATTTGAAAAATATCTCCTTTATTATGCCAAAAGGAGATCCTGGAAGTTTGCAAACACTTAAAAATTACATTCACAATTTTACCGGTATGGGTGATTTCCTTATACGCAGCAAAAGCGGCGAAGAATTATATCGTTTTAAAAACATTCGGGAGATGTACGAAACCGTGCTTAAAGCCGAAAAAAACACAAATGAAGCTAAAAAGCTGAGAGAGTTATTGGAAATTTATGGCCAAAAGGATTGGTTTTCCACCTGGTTATATATGCATGGTTACAAAGAACTGGGAGATAAATTAAGACCCAGGCAGGCAAAAGGACATCACCTGGTTAAAATATTGAAAAATCATTTAAAAAGAGAAATTCAACGAATGAATTATACTCCCTTGATCATTGACAAAAACAAGATCTTTAATCTTGACGATCTGCTTAACGTACTTCGTACCGTTGATCCTTGTAAAATACAGAAATTTTCCGATAATGATTTGTTTTCTACCTGGTTGGATCATCAAGGTTATCCGGAACTGGCTGAAGAGCTTCGTCCTATCCACAATAAAGGCGCTATATTAGGAAAGATTCTATCCGACATTGTTGAAAAGTGGATCAAAATTTATAAATCAAGGGAAAAAGGTGATATAGAAAGAAGGATTATTACATCTAAGATTGAAGAGACCGGGTATTTATGATATCTACCATGAAGTATAAATTGGCGGCCTGGAAATCATCCAGCAGCGAAAATGGGTAGGATTTCCGGTTCATCGACCTAAGTCCAAGCGGGGAATTTCTCCCCGCTGGTTCATATCTCCCTGGTTTTGCCGCTAAATTTTTGGAGGTGACGATAAAATACTACAAGAAAATTTTTTTTAGAAAACGAGAGGAATTCCCCGGAACATTTAATTTTACAGGGATATTTAATCTCAAGAATCCAGACTAGCCGGAAAAAGAAAAAATATTTACCGGGAATCCCGGCAAGTGGCAAAGAAATTGCTCTAAGAATCCGAGGAGGCAGTATGATACAGGATGACAGTATAAGTAAAACAAAAAACAAGGAGGATGTTAACGATATTTGTTCAACCTGTAATCACGGTGAACTCTGTGTAAGCAAAAAAACCCGGCAAGGACCGGTGTGGTTTTGTGAAGAGTTTGATGATTATGTCCCGGTTAAGGAGCAAGACGTTAATGAAGCGGGATTTCTGCCTGCTCAATCACGGGTCGGACCCGGCACCAGGGAAAATGATACCTCACAGTTCAAGGGTCTTTGCATCAACTGTGAGAGCCGTTTCACTTGCAGCAATAGTAGAACGCAAGGAGGTATCTGGCATTGTGAGGAATATTGTTAGGTTACCAAAATACCATCACAAAAATATGGAGTAAAAATATGGAAATGGAAAGTATATTAGAAATCGTGAGGAAATGTAACCAGGAAGGAAATGGAATTATTTCGATCCTTGAAAATATCCAGGACGAGTTTGGTTATCTTCCCGAAGAGGCGTTAAGAACGTTAGCCGATGAGACAGGGCATCCTCTAATCGACATTTATGGGGTTGCGACATTTTATAAGTCTTTCAGTTTAACGCCCAGGGGCAAATATTTCGTAACTGTTTGTGTGGGAACAGCCTGCCATGTTCGCGGTTCTCAACGAATACGGGAAAAAATTGAGAAAGGTCTTGATATTAGAGTCGGAGAGACCACAAAAGACAACCTGTTCACATTGGAAGCGGTAAATTGTCTGGGGGCCTGTGCATTGGGCCCGATTGTCGTTGTCAATGGTGAATATCACGGTAATATGACTGTGATGAAGACAGAAGCGCTTTTCAATAGTTTGAAAAAGCAGGAAGAGCAGGCAGAAGAGCAAGCAGAAGAGGTATTAAGTGCCTGATCTAGGAAAAGGAAGGAAAATAAAATGAAAAAGATCAAAATCGGAGATTTAGAAAAAATCAGGGAAAGAATCCAGAAAACAACAAATTTAAGAGAAAGCAAAGCCAGGGCAAAAGTTACCATACATATGGGGACATGCGGCATTGCCGCTGGGGCGCGTAAAATCTTAACTTCATTATTGGAGGAAATAGCAAAGGAAAAATTAGCGGATATATTGGTGGCCACATCAGGATGTGCGGGACTTTGCAGCCGTGAGCCTATGGCAACTGTGGAGATAATGGACAAACCACCGGTAAAGTACGGCGATTTGACCATAGAGAAGATGAAGAAAATTTTGATCGAGCATATCGTAAAGGGTGATATTGTCAAAGAATATGCCCTTGCCGTTGGCAGTGAACGAGTACACTAACCAATGAAATACACTATTATATCTATTATCGATTCCTAGAGGAGATGAGATCAAAATGAAAGAATATCGATTAAATTTACTTGTTTGTGCTGGAACAGGTTGTGTTGCCGGTAATTCATTCCAAATAAAAGAAGGATTGGAGATGGAGATTGCCAGGCAGGGACTGGAAAACGAGATACAGGTGGTTACCACGGGGTGCCAGGGTTTTTGTGAACGCGGCCCCATTGTTATTGTGCAGCCGGACGGAATATTTTACCAGAGAATGAGTAAAGAGGATATCCCCCACCTTGTTCAAGAGCATTTGCTTAAAGGCAGGCCGGTAAAACAATTGATGTACACCCCATCACCTGAGGAACCACCGATTCCCCGGATGATGGATATCGGGTTTTTTAAATACCAGAGGTTGATTGCCCTGTCCAACCGCGGCAGGCTGGACCCGGAGAACATTGAGGAGTATATTGGTTTTAATGGCTACAGCGCATTGGAAAAAGCACTAACCAGGATAACACCGGAGGATATTATTAATGAAGTTAAACAGTCCGGCCTGAGAGGACGCGGCGGGGCCGGGTTCCCCACAGGACAAAAATGGGAGTTGTGCCGCAGATCCCCGGGTAATGAAAAGTATATTATCTGCAATGGTGACGAGGGTGACCCCGGCGCCTTCATGGACAGGAGTCTACTGGAAGCGGATCCTCATGCGGTTATTGAAGGTATGATCATTGGCGCCAAAGCCATCGGGGCAGGAAAAGGGTTTATCTATGTGCGTTCCGAATATCCACTTGCCGTTAAACGAATAAAAATTGCCTTACAGCAGGCAGAGGAGTATGGATTACTGGGTGAAGATATTTTCGGAACCGGGTTTAACTTTTTTATCGATGTGGTCCAGGGTGCAGGCGCTTTTGTTTGTGGAGAAGAGACCGCATTGATCGCTTCAATTGAAGGGAAGGTGGGCAGACCGAAACAGAGACCGCCATATCCGGCTGTAAAAGGCCTGTGGGGTAAGCCCACCAATATAAATAACGTGGAAACCTGGGCAAATGTACCAAAGATTATTTTAAGAGGCGCCCAATGGTTTTCCTCTATCGGGACAGAAACCAGTAAGGGCACAAAAATATTTTCCCTGGTGGGTAAAATCAATAATACCGGTCTTGTTGAAGTGCCGATGGGCATTACCATGAAGGAAATCATTTACGGTATCGGCGGCGGCATCCCTAAAGGTAAAAAATTTAAGGCCGTTCAAACCGGTGGTCCCTCTGGGGGCTGTATCCCCAAAGAAATGTTAGACCTGCCCATAGACTATGAAAGTCTGACCCGGGCAGGTTCGATGATGGGCTCAGGTGGAATGATCGTAATGGATGAAGATACCTGCATGGTTGATATAGCGAAATATTTTCTCAACTTTCTTCGGGGTGAATCCTGTGGAAAATGCCTTTCTTGCCGCGAGGGAACGCAAAGAATGTGGGAGATTGTAAACGATATTTCAGAAGGAAAGGGGAAAGAGGGAGATCTAGAGTTGCTCAAAGAGTTAGCCCATGCTGTGAAATCTTCATCAATGTGCGGGCTGGGGCAAACGGCATCCAATCCCGTATTTTCCACTCTCAGGTATTTTAGACATGAATATGAGGCACATATTAAAGAAAAGAAATGCCCGGCTGGAGTTTGCAAAGAGATTGTCTATCCGCCGTGTCAATATGCCTGTCCTATTAACCAGGAGGCTTCCGTCTATATTGCCCTTATTGCTCAAGGAAAGTTTGACCAGGCCTTCGACATAATAAGAAAAGACAACCCGTTACCGGTCGTATGCGGCCGGGTTTGTCCTCATCCCTGTGAAGCCAGGTGTAAAGCCGGGGAAATGGGTGAACCCATATCCATCCGCGCCCTGAAACGGTTTGTTTTCGATTGGGCCATGGAGAAAGGTTGGCAAAAGCCAGCCGAAGAAATAAAAACAAAAGAAGATAAAGTAGCCATTATCGGGGCAGGACCGGCCGGGTTAACAGCAGGATATTATTTAAACCGGGAAGGGTATCAGGTGACGATTTTTGAACGTTTACCTGTTGCCGGAGGAATGTTGGCCGGATGGATCCCGGAGCATCGATTACCGAAAAAGCTCTTAAACGTCGATATCCAATACATTCTTAACTCCGGTGTACATATTGAAACAAATAAAAGTTTGGGTAGGGATTTCTCAGTCGATGATCTTTTTAACGAAGGCTATAAAGCTGTATTTATAGCTATCGGTGCTCATCGTTCCATGAGATTGAATATTCCCGGTGAGGAAATCGATGGGGTGCTGCAAGCAATGGAGCTGCTTAAGGCGGTAAATTTACAGGAGAATATAACATTAGGTAAAAGAGTGGGGGTTATCGGTGGTGGAAATGCTGCTGTCGATGCGGCCCGGGTTGCCATCAGGAATAAAGATGTCGAAGAGGTGACAATTCTCTATAGAAGGACCAGGAATGAAATGCCGGCTTTCCCGGAAGAGGTAGACATGGCTGTCGAAGAGGGAGTTGATATCCGGTTTTTAACGGCACCGGTAAAGGTATTGACCCGGGATGGGAAAGTAGAAGGTGTGGAATGTATACGCATGAAATTAGGTGAAGTAGATGACAGCGGTAGAAGAAGGCCTATTCCTTTGGAGGGTTCGGAGTTTGTTGTGGAATTGGATACATTGGTGGTTGCTATAGGAGAAAAACCTGACAAATCATTCTTTACGGAGAAGGATAACCTTAATTTTACCCAATGGGATACTGTTGTTGTTGATGAAAAAACACTGTTAACCGATCGGGAGGGTGTGTTTGCCGGGGGCGACATCGTGACGGGTCCCCGTACGGTAATAGAAGCGATAGCAGCAGGGAAAAGGGCAGCCCAATCCATTGCCAAATTTGTCGAAGGGAAGAGTTTGAGTGTAGAGTATAGTATCATAAGGCCCTCGATGTATGTTGAACCGGTGGTACTATCCGAAGAAGAAATCGAGAGTGCTGCCAGACCTGGAATGCCGGTGTTATCCATAAAAGATAGAGAAAAGAACTTCAACGAGGTTGAGTTGGGTTTAGATGAGGAGATAGCGATTAAAGAAGCCAGGCGTTGTCTAAGATGTGACCTGGAAACAGCAGAAGGCAAAAAAGCGATGGAGGTAAAAAATGGTCAGATTAACAATTAACGGCCTTGACGTGGAAGTAGAAGAGGGTTGGACGATTCTTGAAGCAGCCAGGTTTTTCGGGCTTGAAATCCCGACTCTCTGTTATAATGAAGGATTAAGTCCATATGGTGCTTGTCGCTTATGTTTAGTTGAAATTGGCAAAGAAGAGAGATCAAAATTGGTAAGTTCCTGTACCTATCCCGTTGAAGAAGGATTGGTGGTCAGGACCGATACCAAACAAGTACTTGAAGCGCGGAAAATGAATATCGAGTTGATGTTGTCCATTGCTCCATATTCAAAAACCATCCAGGATTTAGCTTCAAAATTCGGGGTAACCGAAGTCAGGTTCAAACCGAGGAACGAAGAGTGCATCCTTTGTGGGCTGTGTGTGAGGATGTGTAAGGAACAGATGGATGGAAAAGCGATCGGGTTTGTTAATCGCGGTATAGATATGCGCATTACCACCCCGTTTGACATAAAATCCGAAGAATGCCGCTTATGTGGAGGATGCATATACATTTGCCCTGCCTGTCAGTTGAGATGTCAGGGTCCTGATGCGGAAACAGCGGTATGTAATGCCTGTTTGACCATGGATCCCACCTGTGTCGACTATTATGAAGAGCTCCAGTGCTGGATGTACGATGCCGGGAGGTGCGGAACCTGTGTCAGGGAAAAAGACTAAAAAAATGACGGAATTAAAAAAAAATAAATAGAATGGAACCTATATAGGAGGAAATTAATATGAGTCTTACAAAAGTGAATCGAAGTGCAGCAACCTTAACCAAAAATCGAACGGAAGGTTCAATAACACCCAGCTCGGGCATGTGTGTGACCTGCGTGGACGGCTGCATCGGCATGTGCGAGATTGGCAAATCGGCATATCGGGGCCATGAGGTAATTTACCCCCAGCCTTTTGGAATCATTACCACTGCCTCAGAAAAGGAATTTCCCGTTGATTACTCCCATTTCAATATTATGGGAACTGCCGTGGGTGCACAGGGAATCGAGGCTGACAGTGATAAAGCGATATTCCCGGCCGTTAATCTTGAAGTTAAATTCGGTAAAAACAACGGGATAAAATTTCGTTATCCCTGGATTATCCCCGGCATCGGCTCTACCAATATTGCCAAAAATAACTGGGAAGGCCTGGCCATCGGTTCCGCCCTGGCCGGGACCGGTCTTACCATCGGGGAAAATGTTGTAGGCATGGACCCCGAAAGTACTATCGAGAATGGCAGGGTTGTAGATACCGTTGATATGAAGCGCCGGGTGAAACTCTACCAGGACTACCAGCGGGATGGCTATGGAGCGATAATCGTGCAGTCCAATGTTGAAGATACCCGGCTTGGAGTTCAAGAATATGTAATAGAGAAGCTCGGAGTTGAAGTTGTTGAACTCAAGTGGGGCCAGGGAGCAAAAGACATTGGCGGTGAAGTTAAGATAAAGGATTTGAAAAAAGCCCAACTGCTCTATGAACGCGGTTACATCGTTTTGCCCAATCCCACCGACCCCACTATAATCAGTGCCTTTGAACGGGGTTCCTTTAAAGAGTTTGAACGGCATTCGCGTATAGGCATGGTCACTGAAGAATCCTTTGCCCGGCGAGTGGAAGAACTCCGAAACGCCGGAGCAAAATATATCTTTTTAAAAACCGGTGCGTACCGGCCGGCAGACCTGGCCAGGGCTGTCGCTTATGCATCCAAGTACAACATCGATCTTCTCACGGTTGACGGTGCCGGCGGTGGTACCGGCATGAGCCCCTGGCGGATGATGAACGAATGGGGCGTACCCCCGGTTGAGCTTCATTCTCTTCTTTATCAATATACAAAACAACTCGCTGATAAGGGGAAATATGTTCCTGCTTTAGCGGTTGCCGGAGGATTTACCTTTGAAGATCAAATTTATAAAGGCCTTGCCCTTGGTGCTCCCTTTGTAAAGTTGGTAGGTATGGCCCGGGCGCCTATCGCAGCCGCCATGGTGGGAAAGACAATCGGGAGAAGGATTGAAGAGCAGTTGATTCCTGTTTACGTTGAGCGTTTTGGTAATTCTAAAGATGAAATATTTGTGACTGCCAGTGACCTGCGTCAGGAACTGGGGAATGATGAATTTGAAAAGATTCCTACAGGTGCTCTTGGCCTTTATACTTACTATGAAAGGTTAGCCCAGGGACTTCGTCAGCTTATGTGCGGCAGCCGGAAGTTTGCCCTGGAGCATATATCACGTGATGACCTGGCGTGCTTAACACGTGAAGCGGCTGACATTAGTGGTATTAATTATATAATGGATATCGATAAATCTGAGGCTGAGGAAATTCTTAATTTTTAACCATTAAAAAACGATAGAAATTAATGACATCAATATATCTCCGATTTCCGGCCTTATTTAGGTTCTTACCTCTTCACGTCAGTTGATAAGAGGTAAGAACCTAATGAGGCCACTTCAATTATTTTCTGACTGTCCCTTTTTCTTCTTTTTCTTTTTTCTTCGTCGATAATCCACCCGGTGGAGCGAGAAAAGGAACTCCGATCGTCAATAATCCACCCGGCGGAATGACGATCGGACGCCAGATATAAAAAAAGGTGGCAGGCCAGAAAATATCTAATTTTTTTCTAATCAAGGAGTTGAAATTTTTCTTCGCTTATGGTAAAAAATAATTCCCGGTAAAACCGGTTTACCATTTAAAGGAGGCTATAATGCTTACTGATATACAAAAGAAAGCCGCACAGGCCATTGTTAACATTTTCGAGACAGGGCGAGTACAAGGTGATTACGGTCAAGTTACTGTGTTACCTAACGATACAGGCCATCTCACTTATGGAAGATCCCAGACTACCCTGGCTAGTGGTAACCTATATCTTTTGATCAAAGCTTATACTGAGGCTGCTAGTGCAGAATTCGCAGCTGAGTTAGGTAACTACCTGGAAAGACTATCTAACCTCGACACTAGTTTAGATCGAGAAAGGAATCTTCACAATTTATTGCGAGAAGCAGGAAACGACCCAATCATGCAAGATATACAAGATGAATTTTTTGACCGTGTCTACTGGAATCCTAGTATACGCTCTGCCAATGCTATAGGTGTTGATAAGGCATTAGGTGTTGCCGTTGTATATGACAGTCGTATCCACGGATCTTGGGGAAGAATGCGGGATAGAACAAATAGTCGACATGGACAAGCTATAGAAATCGGTGAAAAAGAATGGATCAGTCATTATGTTGATATAAGGAGAGAATGGCTTGGGAATCACTCAAACCGGCTCCTACATAAAACAGTTTACCGTATGAATGCATTCCGTAAGCTGATCAATGAAGACAATTGGTTACTAAGCCTACCCTTTCATGTTCGCGGAATCAGGATTGATGAAGACGCCCTTGGAGATAGCCCTATTCGAATATCTGCGCAAGATGAAGAGGAACGGTTACTTCGTGTCCGCACGCCTTATATGCGTGGTGATGATATAAGAGAACTCCAACAAGCTTTAGTAGATCATGGATTCAGTCTACGTGTAGATGGTATATTTGGTCCTGGCACCGAAAAGATAGTAAAACAATTCCAGGGACAAAAGGGATTAAGAGTTGATGGTATTGTTGGTTCAGCAACACGTGGAGCGCTTAATCTCTAAAAGAGACCAAAAAGTGAAAATTATTTTTTTGACTGTCCCTTTTTTCCTTTCCAGATGGCGCGAATGCGCCTACTTCGCCCCCCCACGCAGTGGGGTAAGAAATTGATAAATCAAACGAAAATACTCCTCGGCATTGACAGCCATGATGTCATTATGATCTCCTTTCTCAAATATTTTTATTGTTTTGGGTTCCGGAGCCCAATCGTACAATTTCTGGCCGTGCGCGTAATGCACCAGGCTGTCATGCTTCGCATGCAATACCAATGTTGAACCTTTGTATCCGGCCAACTTCTCCTGGTGGTTGAAATCTTCATTTACGGCTTTCTCCATTTGTTCCAGGGTAATGCCTATTTCCTGGGGATGCACCCGCACCAACAGCCGCTCCAACAGCACAGCAATGCCGCTTTCAATAATCAAACCGGCAATATCCGGGAATAGATGTACGCCGTGAACAACATAAAGAGAACCAATGGACCGGCCAAACAACACCAGTTTTTCCGGCGGCAGGTTAACAGCTTTGATTATTGTTTCCACGTCCGCCAGCATAGTCTTCAACCCGGGAACCCCGGTAGACATGCTGTAACCACGATATTCGGCCAAAAATAAATTGTATCCCATTTGCTCGAACACCGATAAAAAAAGATCGAAATAGTCCGCCACTATCTCACCATTGCCGTGAAAGAAAATAATGGTTTTGGATTCCGGGTATTCTTGCCGGTAATAACAACTTAACTTCACATCCCCACAGTCCACCCAGAAAGGATTTTCAAATGCCTCATTACGAGGATAAAAATATCGTTCGCTAACCAGTGGATGGTCAAGTATCGATGGATTCATGGTTTTTCTCCTGTATTATTTTTATATTTTACCACAGTAGGAAAACAAGGAAAAGGGACAGACAAAGTTTTTCATAAACAGTATGGTGAATCAATAGATGACCAGGAAATACCGTTAAACAAACTGTTAGAGAATATGGATTTGATGAGAGACGGTATTTTTAATCTTGCCGGGGCACTGCTTTTTGCTAAAAACCAGGAACATCGTCTGCCGCTATTTTGTGTAAAAGGGGTCGCCTATCCCGGGGATGATATTCATGCATCGGAATATAGAGATAGTGAAGATATTCATGGCAAAATCGAAGACGTTTTTAATCGGGCGGTGAGTTTTATTTCCAGGAATATACGCCGGATTCAGCGACAAAAACATGTCAATTCTATTGGTGAATTGGAAATCCCGAAAATCTCTTTAGAAGAGATCACAGCTAATGCCCTGGTACACCGTGATTATTTTGTATCGGCTCCGATTCGAATCTTTATCTTTGAAAATCGTGTTAAAATAATCAGTCCGGGGCATTTACCCAATAACCTGACAATAGAAAACATTAAAAAAGGAATCTCCATGATTAGAAACCCGATATTAGCCTCCTACGCCGCTAAAATTCTTCCATACCGGGGATTAGGGAATGGCATCAGAAGGGCGCTTAAAGAATACCCCCATATTGAATTTATCGATGACCGGGAAGGAAATGAGTTCAAAGTGATTATAGAAAGAACCCACTCGTAATTTAGCAAGAAAAGTTAGAAATTTCTTGCATATCCCACAACACAGACAAGCCGGAACCAAAAAGAACCTGGCTTGTCCGGAAATAAATTACCTGGTACCATTTTTATAAGAACTCTANNCCTTCGGCGACCAGGGGATTCTTTTGAAAAACCACCCCCTGGACCCCCGCAAAACTTTTTATAGCCCTTCGGGCGGTTGGTTTACCGTCATGTGAAGGTCTTAAGGCCTCGTTGGCATTGTTAATGAAAAAAATTGGCTAAAGAAGAAAATACTATTCAGCGGTAACCGATTCCGGTTCCTGGGGTACTTTACCGCCTTTTTTATTCAGTAGATGTACATAATAACTTCTATATCCATTGAAACGCTCTTTATTTTGCCGGAATACATATTGACCATATTCGCGTATCTCATCCACCGCCGCCTTCAGATGAGTATAAGCCTGATCGCGAATTTTTTTGGTCTTACTGTATTCGGCTTTACTGGCGGTAACTTCAGCCAGCAAAACCGCCGTTTCATCGGCTGTTTGAGCCGCTTTGTCCGGGAGGGACATATCCAGGTTAATGGCTTTAAGCAAATCCAGGTTGTCATTTCCAATCACGGCCAGGTCATTCAAACCCTGGATCAAACCCGGATGCCCTTTTGCTTTGGCAATGACCCTGAGTTTTGTCAAAACATCCGGGTGCCTGCGAAAAGCAAAACGAAAGGCTTTCAACACCCGGTTTCTTAAATCATAAGCAAGGGGAGATTTCTCAGCCCACTTCCCGGCGGCTTCATCCCTGGTATTCCGCTGGATATACCACAAAGATTCAGCTCTTGTTAAAGCGCCGATACGAATAGGAAGGTCTTCCACCAGTTCCCAGGATAACCCCACGGCGGTCAATGCCTCCTTATCCACCTGGCACCAATGATAAAGGGTATCAGCTTCCTGGATGTACACATCCACGGGAATGTGATGCGGGGTTTTGATTCCACTATCTTCAATGGCCGTTATGACTTCCAGTTTCATTTCATAATCTTCTCCAGCGCCCATGGCTTTGCTCCTTACGAATTATAATTTCGTTCTAATCGTGTTTTTCAGCACCAAACGCACATAAAAGAAGATTTTATAACGTAAGGAGATATATGTCAACATATAAAATTGATAAATCCAGCCTTTTTGACAGTTTTCCATAGCAAAAAATTCCGTTTCCATAGAAAAAATATACATTTCCATTAGTGTATAATATGATTTCCATAGGTAAAAATTTCATTTTCCATAGGTAAAAAAGCCATTTCCATAGCGAAGGAAGAGCAAAATATCCCCTTTCCATGCCCCCTTTTCACAACCGTCAGGCAGTTGAAGATACTTTTCCCAACCTCTTTTGCGTTAGGATGTCACCGCTATAAGAAAATTTTGCCTGGAAAATAAGAATAACTCCGATCAAAAAAGTAAAAAATTGAAAAGCTCAAAGATTCTTTGACCAATTATTTTGGGGACAGGCCCCTTTCCTTTTCCTCTGCTTGCCTGCGGCTGAAATTAGAATTGCTGCCTTTTTTTCCTTTAATTTTACAACTCTCACGTTTTCTGGTATAATTTTCGCCGTTTCAGAGATAACATGATAAAATTGACGGACTTATTTGTGCTTCATAGATGTCAATGGAATGAACATTTCATTCCTAAAGGTAAGAAAAAACACATTTTTTAAAGGGGGATAATGAAAAAAATCTTAATTATTATTTTAATTTTTTGCGTTGGACTTATTGGCATTTCAGTTCGCAGTCACAGTGAGTCTGAAACCGATTTCGCTCGACTGCTCAAAGGAGAAAAAATTATCTCCCCGGGAGGGTCATTTGAAACCGGGAAATCCGATTTTAATCCCAATTTTGCTTCTTTTCTTAATAAATTAGGGGATCTTTTAAAGGAAAACCAGGGTTTGATCATCGAAGTTGGTGGTCATACGGACAACAGCGGCAGCCCGGCAATCAATCAAAAATTGTCATTATCCAGGGCGCAGCAAGTAAAGGAATATCTTGTCCGTAAATTGGGGCTGGATGAAAACCGTATTCTTGTCAAAGGATATTCATCCGGGTTCCCGATCGCAGATAACAATACTCCAACAGGTAGAGCGATGAACAGGCGGATCGAAATTGCAGCGTTAAAAAATGTAAATCCAGCCGGAAAACTGACCTATATCAGGAGAGATGTGTTNNAATCGAAATTTCAACTTTAGAAAATGAAAATCCAGCCGGAAAATTGACCTATATCAGGAGAGATGTGTTTACCAAATTACCGGATAAAATCGATTTCATCCGGGCAACAATCAACCAGGACCTATATCACCTGTACCGGGTATTGACCAGGAAAAAATCAAATGCCAATGTGACGTTCCAGGATCTGAGTAAAATCAATCTTGGGCCTCAATCATTAATGATCATGTATTCGCTGCTGGAAAGAGGTTTCCGCTTACCTCGCCAACAAAATGTGCATCTTATGACAGGAGGCCTGCGTACAAAACTTAATAAGCTTAAGGGAAGATTGCAGGTAGAGACACCCTCCTGCCTCATCAATTCAGATTCGGTTGAAATCCTGGTGGGAATTGATGAGAAGAAAACGTCCGCTTTATCGGTATTCGACGGCAAATCCCAGGTCAAGGCACAGGGAAAAAAGGTTGAAGTACCGGAAGGATTCGGAACGACAGTAGAAATGGGTAAACCACCGGCTCCGCCGGAACCGCTGCCCAAAGCACCCCGATTAATCAAACCCATTGAATCTAAAACAAACCTGCCCGGCACGGATACGAGTAAAGTGTCGATTCAATTTCAATGGCTTCGCGTTGACATTGAAGACCATTACCATCTGCAGGTTGCCAGCGATTCACAGTTTGAAAAAATTCTCGAAGACCAGACCCTTGGTGACAATACCGCAGCCCTTTCGCTGGGCATCAGCACATATTACTGGCGAGTGGCTGCCATCAATAAACGGGGTATTGAAGGATACGCTTCCCAATCCTTTTTTACGATAACAGAGGGGTTGCCAGACCTGCCATTGAATATCACACCAGGACAAAGAGATATCATCACGACTGCACAGCGCATCATTACTGTTTATGGGAAAACAACACCGGGAACACGAATCATGATGAAGGATCAGCAATTTCAAGCCAACGAACAAGGCGAATTTTCAGGTACCATTTCCCTGGTCACAGGCTTGAACCATATAGAAGTCCAGGCGATTCATCCGAATTACAAAAGGAAAGTCATCTGGTTATCATTTTACCACCCTGCGCTTTCTACATCTGCAATGAACATCGGATTTCGGTTCGACAATGCTGCTAAACGTGACAACTTAGATAACACGTACACGTTCCAGGTTGGAAAAACCTTTTGTCTTGCGTCTCGTTTTGAAACCGAACTTTCTCTTGGTGTGGCGAGGTTAAACTGGAATGACTTTCCCGGCGATTATAAAAAAGAGGCAGCAGCCATTCCCTTTACTGCTGCACTCCGCTTCATGCCGGTCAAAGGAAAAGTAATACCATTTCTCAGTACAGCACTGACCACATACCTTACATTCGCTAAAAAACGTGGGACAAATACCAGCGATACAATGTTTTTTATTTCCCCGGAAATCGGCGGCGGCTTTTCTTTCCCGGTTTTTAATACCCAGGCCAGGTTCGAAGTAAAATACACGCCGCTTCTTAAAAAAGAACCTTTTTTCCCGGAAATGGCGCACCGTATTGCCTTTATCTTTTATCTTATGGATATATAAATTAATAAGAGGATAAATTGAGGAGTACGATAGTTCTAAGATGAGAAAAAAAAGAGTTGGTATTCGTACCCGTTTAATCATAACCATGATATTATTAACCCTTATTCCCCTGGCGGTGACAGGCTATTTCTTAGCAAAAATTAACGAAGAATCCATAAAAGATCAGACAAAAGCATACCAGTTAGCCCTCAATGAACAACTGAAGGAAATCACCCATACCATTGTCGATGAAACCTGTGCTGAGTTGGTTGAGATCCAAATGCTGCTCAATGATGGCAAACTCTCCACCGATCATACGATTCGACTGGTAGGTTATAAAATTTCAACGTCCCAACGAATCGATTTTGTTAATATTTATGATGCAAAGGGTGCTTTCTTCGATTCACTGCTCCTTAATGGAGACCAGCGGCCCATTTTCTCCCCGGAAACCCTGGACCATACATTCAGGCAGAAACTACAGGCACAACACTGCAGTATGGGTAATGTAATCGCTCACCGTACCGGGCTTTATCTTCCCATCTGCATCATGTGGAAATCAAAGGGACAATTGCAAGGGTATCTCTGGACGACAGTGGATATTAAACCACTCTCGCAAAAATTGAAACGGATCATCCACGACCGCTTCGCAACAATGATTCATGCTGCTTTCGTAGTGGACAAGAACTTTGATATAGTCGTCCATTCCCAATGGGTGCCGATACCCGGGCAAAGGAATGTCAGAGAAACCCCCCTCTTTCAAAATATCTTTGTAAATAAGCTTTTACCAAAGAGAGGAGTGGGGATATCCTTTGACTATAAAGATGATGAAGGTGACTGGCTCATCAATCTGAATACCATTCCCCGTTTCAACTGGCTGCTGGTGGTATTACAGAAAAAAAACCAGGCCTATGCGATACTGTATGCCATGCAGAAAAGAATTCTTTTGGTCGGTATTATCTTCATCTTTGCTGCGATCCTGGTGGGGTCCTTCCTGGGTGGGCGTATGAGCCGGCCGATCCTTAACGTGGCCCGGGGCGCCCGGGAACTGGCAGCAGAGAAATTCTCCCATCGCATACAGGTGAACGCCAGGGATGAAATCGGCGAAATGGCCGACGCTTTCAATTTCCTGGGGCAATCGCTGGAAGAATATGACGCACGCATCAAAAAAGAAGTGGCCATTCGTTCCGATCTGTCACGATACCTGACCCCGGAACTGGTAGAAGCCATTATTCAACGGCGGGCCAACTTGAACCTGGGCGGCAAACGACAGCAGGTAACCGTGCTTTTTGCCGATGTCGTCAGTTTTACCCCCCTGGCTGAATCGCTTCCACCTGAAAAAATTGTTGCCCTGTTGAATGAACTCTTTACTATTCTAACCGGCATTATTTTCAGGAACCAGGGGATGATCGATAAATTTATCGGTGATTGTGTGATGGCTCTCTTTGGGGCACCTGAGCCCCAGGCCGATGCCCCGTACAACGCAGTCAAAACAGCCCAGGAAATGATCCGGTGGTTGGAAGTAGGGAACAAAAAATGGAAGAAAGAATACAAACTGACACTGCAACTGGCAATCGCCATCCATTGCGGCGAAGTGATTATCGGTAATGTGGGCAGTGAAAAGAGAATGGAATTTACTGCTATCGGTGACGTGGTCAATACAGCGGCCCGGCTCGAAAAAATCGCCCAGGCGAACCAGATTCTCATCA
>WVZO01000573.1:6764-13243 GCA_011772425.1 Candidatus Aminicenantota bacterium | reverse complement strand
GAGGATAATAGCAAATAATGGTTGGAAAATGCAGATTAACGCAGATGGAACCCTGGATATGTCAGATGGCGGCGGCTACGATGGGACCTGGAACCCCGCATCCAGCAGGGAATATAAAGAAAATATCAGGGACCTCACTGCTGTAGAAGCAATGGAATCTATAGAAAGCCTCAATCCGGTTAAGTTCAACTACAAAAAACATAAAGAAGAAGAAAAGCTAGGTTTTATTGCTGAAGATGTGCCTGATCTGGTGGCCACAAATGGCAGAAAAAATTTGAGTACAATGGATATTGTAGCCGTTTTAACCAAAGTGGTCCAGGAACAGCAGAAATCTATCAAAGAGCAACAGGAAACTATATCTGAGCTCAAGAAAAAAGTTGCTGAGCTGGAGAAAAAGTAATGAAAGGTTAAGGTTGAGGTTAAGGTTAAGAAAGGCCGGTGCACTTTCGGCCTTTGATCCTGGCCTCAACCTGGTTCCTTTTTTCAGAGAGGGAAGAACCGCTCCCTTAAATAACATATAAACACTACAAAAAAAGGAGGTATCGTTTAAAATGAAACGACTAGTAATAACGTTCGGTTTAACAATGCTTATCTTATGTATTACAGGTACGGCAGCTTTTGTTGCGGCTAAGGGAGATTTTAAGCCGGCTGCCGATGAGATAATCGGGTCCGCCGGGATTACCTGGACGCCTAAGGTGAACTATTCACGCCTGGTTCTGACCGTTGCCAGGCCTGACGGTACGGTTTTAAGCAAGACCTTTGAGTCCGGCATAATTCCCTATATGGACCTTTCTGGCATTTCCCTGGATGGTTTGTATACCTACGAACTGCAAGTAGTACCTGTGGTTCCCCGGAGAACGCGAAAATCCATTGAGACTGCCGGCATGGTGAAAGATATCCAGTTCCAGGAACCATTAATCCAGACCGGTTATTTTACGGTCCGGGACGGTATGATTGTGACATCAGGCGCCCCTGAAAGGGGTGTTAACCCGTCCTGAGACAACATCAGCCGGACCATGGACGAGGTGATCTACGATGACCTGATCGTGGACGGCAGTCTTTGTGTGGGCAATGATTGTTACAGTGGATTAGCCTTTGGTTTTGACACCATTGTATTAATGGAAAACAATCTCCGCATCTACTTTGATGATACCAGCAACACCTCATCGTTCCCCAACAATGACTGGCGAATTGTCATCAACGACACCACGGATGGCGGCGGGGCCTATTTTGCCCTTCAAGATGTCAGCGGGGGGCTAACACCCTTTACCATTGAAGCCGGGGGTAAGACCAATTCTCTCTATATCGATGATGACGGACAGGTAGGTATCGGGACCTCCGGGCCGGTGTTTGAGCTGCATATAAAAGAAGGAGACACCCCAACGGTCCGGCTGCACCAGAGCACCGCTTACGGATGGCCGGAACAAATATGGGACGTGGGCGGCAACGAGACCAGCTTTTTTATCCGGGACGGCACGCATGCGGCCAGGCTGCCCTTCAGGATTGAACCCGAAACACCCAGCAGCACCCTCTGCCTCAAGTCTGACGGTAAAGTCGGTGTCGGTACCTGGTCGCCGTCGGCTACACTTGAAGTAGAAACTACAGGAACCGCATCAAAAATTTTAGTTGATCGAACGGATGGTGCAACTACCAGGATTTCTTCAACGGACAGCTATACCTACTTTGGATCCGAAACCAACCATCCTGTGAGGATAATAGCGAATAATGGTTGGAAAATGGATATTAATACAGATGGGACACTGGATATGTCAGATGGCGGTAGTTACGATGGGACCTGGAATGATGCATCCAGCAGAGAATATAAGGAAAATATCAGTAACCTCACCACTAATGAAGCGATTGACGCCTTAGCAGGGCTCAATCCTGTTAAGTTCAATTACAAAAAGCATATAGAAGAAGAAAAGTTGGGTTTTATCGCTGAAGATGTGCCGACTCTGGTGGCCACAAATGGTAGAAAAAATTTGAGTGCCATGGATATCGTGGCCGTATTAACCAAAGTGGTCCAGGAACAGCAAAAATCCCTACAGCAGCAACAGAAGTTGGTTCAAGAACAGCAGAAGACCATAACCGAACTCAATAAGAGAATCGAGAAGCTTGAGAGAAAGTAACCCCAGCGTAAGGTTAAGGTTGAGGCTGAGGTTAAAGAGAGCCGCCTCATTCCCCTCAACCTTAGCCTTGAATTCAAGCGGATTCGGTTTTTTTGTGCGTTTTTACAGAGCATTAAATAAACAAATATATAATCTAAAAAAGGAGGTAATTAAAAAATGAGACGATTATTTTCAGTCTTCTCTTTAACGGTGTTGGTCATATGTTTTTTAGGAGCGGTAGATATATTTGCCGCAACTGCAGCGGATGAAAATCCGGTGGCCGATGTGGTTATCGGGTCCAGCGGGATTAGCCTGGTCCCGAAAGTAAACTATCACCGCCTGGTTTTAACGGTTTCCACCCCGGGAGGTGCGGTAATTGGTAAGACCTTTGAAACGGGCAGCAGTCCTTATTTCGGATTAGCAGATCTTAACGGTATTTCCCAGTTGGACGGTTCATATACCTATGAATTACAGGCAATTCCTTTTCCTCGCAAAATGGATCGCCGAGAATTTGAGAGATCCGGAGGGTTAATACCGGCCAAAAAATCGATGATCCAGACCGGTGCCTTTTTGATCCAGGGCGGCAGCATTGTAACCCCGGGTCCCGGTGAGGATATTTCCCGGACCCAGGACGTTCTCCACTACGATGACGTGATTATCACCGGTAGTCTTTGTGTGGGTTTTGATTGCGCGGATGGGGAAAGTTTCGGTTTCGATACCATTATATTAAAAGAACACAACTTACGGATCTACTTCAATGATACCAGTTATACCGCATCTTATCCCACCAATAACTGGCGAATAACCATCAACGACAGCACCAACGGCGGTGCCAGTTACTTTTCCGTTGATGACGTGGATGATGGAACATCGATCTTTAAAATCGAAGCCGGGGCACCCTCCAATTCTCTATATGTGGAAGACTATGGACGTGTTGGTTTGGGAACCTCCACCCCCGTGGTGGAGCTGCACATAAAAGATTCCGACACCCCTACCCTCCGGCTAGAGCAAGACAGTTCCGGCGGATGGACCGCCCAGACCTGGGACGTGGCCGGCAACGAATCCAACTTCTTTGTCCGGGATGCCACCAATGGCTCCAAACTGCCCTTCAGGATCCAGCCCAGTACCCCCAGCAGCACCCTTTGCCTCAAATCCGACGGTTATGTGGGTATCGGCACCTGGTCGCCAAGTGCTACTCTTGAAGTAGAAACAACAGGGACAGCATCAAAAATTTTAGTTGATCGAACGGATGGTGCAACTACCAGGATTGCCTCAACGGACAGCTATGCCTACATTGGAACCGAAACCAACCATCCCGTGAGGATAATAGCAAATAATGGTTGGAAAATGCAGATTAATGCAGATGGAACCCTGGATATGTTAGACGGCGGCGGATACGATGGCACCTGGAACCCTGCCTCAAGCAAAGAGCTTAAGGAAAATATCAGAAACCTAACTGTTAAGGAAGCGATGGATGCATTTGAACATTTCAACCCTGTGAAATTCAATTACAAAAAAAACAAAGAGCAAGAGCGTGTAGGATTCATTGCCGAAGAGGTCCCGGAACTTGTGGCCTTGAAGGGTAGAAAAAACCTGGGTACGGTTGATATCCTGGCGGTTTTAACCAAAGTGGTCAAGGAACAGCAGAAGACCATATCCCAACTCAAAAAGGAAATCGCTGAACTGAAGAAAAAGTAAAAACATCGATGGAAAGAGGGGCGTGGAAACTGGGTTTCCGCGCCCCTAATCTGTTCTAGCCGTAGCTAACTTTTCGTTACAAAAAAAATTTAAAAAAAAATAGGTTCTCCTATTGACAAATGGTATTATAGATAATAAAATATAGTCTAGACTATAAATAGGAGAATAAAATATGATTAAGATAAATAAATTTTCAAAACTACATGTTTTAGCGGTATTGGTTTTGGTTTTTCTAGGAACATCAGGCATATCTGCAGCCGATCAAGATGCTAGGTTTAAGCCGATAGCCGAGGAAATGATTGCTGCCGGTGGGATTTCCTGGTCGCCGAAGGTAAACTATTACCAGTTGGTACTGACCATTGCCAGGCCTGACGGGTCGGTTTTTAGCAAAACCTTTGATTCCGGTTCCACCCCTTATGTTGGTCTTACCGGCATTTTCGGTGAAAGTGCCGATGACGGTTCCTATACCTATGAACTGTCGTTGGTTCCTAATCTTGAGCGCAGGTGGCGGGAGTCAAATGAGGATACTCTTATTGCCAGGACACGGGATAGAAGGGTTCTTCCCCGGAAAGGCTTGACTCAATCCGGTACTTTTACCGTCAAGGGTGGGATGATTGTTACAGATGGTATTGCTGAACCTGAAACCCCTGGTTCCGGTATGGTTATGAGCACCGGCACCTCTGAAAATGGAATCTCCAGACCCATGGATTATGTCATTAACGATGACCTGATCGTGGACGGCAGTGCCTGTATCGGTTTTGACTGTGTCAATGGCGAAAGTTTTGGTTTTGATACCTTGCGACTTAAGGAGAACAACCTGCGTATCAAGTTCATGGATACCAGTTCCTCCGCGTCGTTTCCCACCAATGACTGGCAAATTACTGCCAACGACAGTGCCAATGGCGGCGCCAATAAGTTTTCCATCGATGACATCGATGGTGGACGGACCCCCTTTACCATTGAAGCCACTGCTCCCAGTCATTCGCTTTATGTGGATGATGGTGGACGGGTTGGTTTTGGAACCTCCACGCCGGTGGTGGATGTGCACGTTAAGAGTGGGAACACACCGACGCTGCGTTTGGAGCAGGATGGGTCTTCAGGCTTTTCTCCCCAGACCTGGGACGTGGCTGGAAACGAGACTAACTTTTTTGTCCGGGATGCCACCAATGGTTCCCAGCTTCCTTTCAGGATTCGTCCCGGTGCAGACAGCAACAGCCTTTTCATCGACAGCGATAACGACGTCGGAATAGGGACAGCTTCACCTGATGCTTCACTTGAAGTAGAAAGGACAGGAGTCGCAGCTAAACTTTTAGTTAATCGATCGGATGGTGTAACAACCAGGATTTCCTCAACGGACAGCTTTGCCTTCATAGGGACCGAGACCGACCATCCCGTGAGGCTAATAGCGAATAATGGTTGGAAAATGCAGATTAATGGAGATGGAACCCTGGACATGTCGGATGGCGGGGGGTACAATGGAACCTGGAACCCCGCATCCAGCAGAGAGCTTAAGGAAAACATCGAAGAGCTCACAACAGATGAAGCCATGGAGGCTTTAGAAGAGCTCAACCCGATGAAATACAATTACAGCGCATATAAAGATGAAACACGTGTGGGCTTCATTGCCGAAGATGTCCCGGAACTCGTGGCTTTAAAGGGTAGAAAAAGCCTGGGTACTGTGGATATCATGGCGGTCTTAACCAAAGTAGTCCAGGAACAGCAGAAAACCATTTCTGAGCTTAAGACAAAAGTCGAAAAGCTTGAGAAAAAGTAATTATTAATAGATTGTGCTTTTGCCCGGTTATGGGTCAGGAATTGTAATTCCGCAGCACCCACAGCCGGGCAAATCAGCACTCCACTTTCCAACACCCTTTCTCCTCTTCCTACTTGCCAACTGCCAACTGTCAACTGCCAACTGACCTACTTCCTCCTTTCCTGCTAAACTCCTCTATCTCATCTTTTGCGATTTTCTTCATCTCCATCAATTTCCCAAACATTACTTCTCTAATCACTGGAATCTTCATCAGTTGAATCAATTCAAGATAATGTTGAAAATAGTGTTCATCTTCACCAAAGAGTAATCGAAATGCAGTCTTTAGTGCTTCTAAATCGCTGTGTAACATGTCGCCATTGCCATTGATTAACCAATCGGCATTTAATCGGTATTTATCGTAAAAATAGTGAAGATAGGCAACGCCTGGAAATGTTTTACCTTTTTCAATATTGGTGATAGTGGATTGATAGAGGTGTAATTCATTTGCCAGTTGTTTTTGGCTTTTTCCTATGGTGTGTCTAAACATTTTGAAACGACTGCCGATCTCTTTTTTTAAAGTTGATTCAGTATTGATTTTCGGTCTTTTTTTTCTCTCAACTTTTTTCATATTTCCCTGAGCACAGCCCTGATGATATTATCGCTGATGAACTGGGTATGAAGGGCCAATGATTGGGCCAGGTGATCTATTGTGGCGATCTCTTGAGTTGGCAATTGATTTTCAGCGGATGAACAATCTTGTGTCATAGTCATCAATCTCTCTTCGATCGACATCTGATGTGATGATCAATGTTGTTGAATCAAGAGGGTACCCTGATGCCAAGGCGTTCAAGTGTCTGAGGTTCATCTTTAAATGCGATTCGACATACCGCGATAAGGTCCGCTGCCCAATCAAATAACTC
>WVZO01000573.1:0-6754 GCA_011772425.1 Candidatus Aminicenantota bacterium | reverse complement strand
TGGGCTTTACCCCTTAAATCTTCCTGATGAGCATCGAGTGCTTCGAGTTCTTCGAGTAGAGTTAAGTGGTTTTGAAGTTTCTCTAAGGTTAAATTAAATTTAGTAAATTTCTCAAGTATTTCCGGGTCACCTATTGCTGTCAGATAAAAATGACGGGCGTCTTTAATTCGTTGGGCAAAGCTCCTTGCGCTTTTAGTTTGTATACTTAATTTGTCTAAAAGATCAGGCAATCCTTTTAGCGCCCTCCTGGCAAGTGTTAAGTCTTCCATATGAATTTTGAAAACGACAACAGCCTTATCATTTAATCTCTCGGTGATTTTGTAAAACTCGCCGTATAATTCATCTTTTTCCTGGATCTTTTGAATTCCTTCATTATACTTATTTTTTCCGAAGGTAAGTGATTCCTCATCGAAACCGAATTCTAAGACACCAAGTTTAAGATTTTCATCAGCGGTTAAATTGGTGATCAAAACCCTTGTGGAATTCATCTTTTCCGCAATTGTTTGCTTTTTTGTTGTCTTTTTCGTCTCATTGTTATCTTCCATTTTTTTACTCCTTATTTGATTTTAATTTTTATTTTCTTTATTGACTTCAACTGAATTTTTAATCTTTGCAAATGTATTTTTCCTGCTTACAAGTCCATTTTTCCCCCTTACAAATGCATTTTTCCTGCTTGCAGGTCCATTTTTCATACTTGCAAATGCATTTTTCCTGCTTGCAGATCCATTTTTCCCCCTTACAAATGCATTTTTCCTGCTTACAAGTCCATTTTTCCCCCTTACAAATGCATTTTTCCTGCTTGCAGATCCATTTTTCTCCCTTACAAATGCATTTTTCCTGCTTGCAAGTCCATTTTTCATCCTTGCAAATGCATATTTCCTGCTTGCAGGTCCATTTTTCCCCCTTGCAAATTCATTCTTTATGCTTGCAAGTCCATCTTGTAACATTTCACATCCAGTGATTTTGCTGCTAATTATTTTTTTGTTTTTACCTTTTATAATTTTTTGCACATTTAAATCTCCTGTAATGTTGTCCTGACCAGGAAATACAGCAATATGAGTACCAGCAAAAGCAGGGGGAGTTCCCATTTTTTGAATTTATCAGACTTTTTTAATTCCTCTTCCATGAGCCTGAGTTCTTCCAACTCTTTTTCGATTTCCTGCATCGATTTCCTCCTTCCTGGTTATTGAAAGCTTAAAACCTTTTCCAGCCATCCAGGTTCCGGTGGATATAAATGGCTCCATTCCGGTTTCGTTGGTTTTTTCATTTGATTTTCAAATGACATTGAAAAAAAAGACCTGGCTTCTTTAAGTTTATCGAAGGTCTTATCCATTAATTTTCTTTTGTGGTGTATAACCAATAAGCGATATTGTCTATTTTCACGCATGATTAAAACGTATTGCAGGAAGTAATACGCACTGTTGATCAGCATCGATATTAATCGTTTTTTGGTTTTTATCCGTTGTCGTTTCATTTTTTAGATTATCCTATTTCTAGAACCACAAAGGGCACAGAGAAAAAGAGCAGGGAGCAAAGCCAACTGCCAATTGCCAATTGCCAACTGCCAACTGCCAACTGACCCTGCGCCTTGCTCACAGGTAAGTGGAAGGGGGGAAGATTCAAGGAAAAGATGAATCATTAAAATGGGTAAAGGTAAAGATAAAGACCACTGAGATTTACGTTTACAAGTAGGTAAAAATGTTATCATGCTTATACCACTGACCTTCTTATCATCCACTGACGATATACGTGTAACCCATCCAGCGTGGCCGTCATGTTTGTTTGTTGTTAAAAGGTCCAATGCCAAACGGACCGTTTTAATGGTGGTGTAAATGGTTTTACATTTCCATGGTTTAACCGAAGCTAAAACGTTTCTCACATTTGACTGAATGTTGTTTTTTCTCATTGTCTTTAACGTTTTAGCTTTCCCATTCATGATTCACCTGGACCTTTTCTTACCCCTTCCTGGACTCACCCATTTATTTGAAATGAAGAACCTACCAGGTCCGAAGAGTGTAGAGCAGGGGGCATAGGGCGTGGAGAAGGCCCCATGCCCATGCTCAATACCGATGGGATAAACACATGAGAACTCAAAGTCCGGTAAAAAACCAACCAATAGCTCAAAGCGCACAGCAAATTGCCAACTGCAAACAGCCAACAGCCAACCGGCTTTGTGCCAAGCGCCTTGCGACAAAACCGTGCCGCCGCTGAACAAGGAACAATGCCTGATCTCAGAGATCACCGGATATTGACTCTTGAGTATCGAACATTGACCTTTGTTCTGCGGCCCTGCACTGAAGAGATGTTTTTTATATTCAGAGTTATTTGGTTCTTTTGAATTTATAACATCATTAAGTAATTGCGGAAGCAACCACTTGAACTTTATCAACGGCTTAACTGCCGATAAATAAATCGTAACCCAAAACATTAAAATTAAAAAAATTTCTACCATATTTATTACCGGTCTGGTGTTGAAGATAATCAGATTCGAATTGATTTTGACTTTAAAAAGAGGTTCGGGATATTGTGATATTGACAATTTCAGCAAACTTGACATCCATGGGTTTTTTGTATATAATGAGTTCTCAGAGCTTGATGTCCCATTATAAGATATCGATAATAGATTTGATTCCCTGTACGAGACATGATTCTTTGTTTCCTCCTGCTGAGCCGACCGGAAAATACTGTCGATGTAAATCATGGGTCTATTATATTAAAGATTTTATTAGATGTCAAGTCAAATTTAAAGTTTTTTTAAAATTTTTTATTTTTCAATTAAAACCCTTTTATAATAAGGGTATTATTCATTTATGGCCCCAGGAAATCGGCAAACAAATTAAAGAGTTGATTAAATCTTCAGGTGTAAAACAAGAAATTTTTCTCGCAAGATTAAATAACATCGTGCCCATGCTTTCCCACTATGGAACCGGTTGGACAAAGCCGGTGTCCGGGAAAAAGAGCCGGCAAGCCTGGAAAGAGACAGGGAAGAAGATGAGAATACAGGAGGCCGGAAGCGAAACCTTTTTGAAGGAAATTTCGTATATACATTTTAAAACATCTTCAATTAAAATGAAGACAAAGGAAGGAGGTCTCTTATGCGTACATTTGCAAAATTCCTTAAATTGGAATTCAACCGCTTGTTGATACCCACAACCTTGATTATCGCCGCCCTGTTCTTTGTATTGTCCATGGGAATGGTTAAAAGTGGCACTGAATGGTTCCGGGATATACTTAATGACAAAGAAGATTTCAAAGTAAATCAAAAAACAAAGGCTGAAGGGAGTTTGTCTTACGATCAAATGGGTGTTAACGGCTTTTCAATCAAGTTCATCCCGTCACCCTTAAGTGTTTTCAGCTATAACTCCGGGTTATTTTCCAGCTTAACAGCCCATATCAATGTTAACGAGATATTGGAAATCCATGAGTCATATAAAGGCAAAGATACGTTTAAAGAAAGGGGGGGGGTTACCCGTGGATTTTACTGGGACAATGTTGTTTTTCGGCTCATTAATCCTTATATTTTATGGATGTGAGACCTTCCGGCCCCGTGAATACTTGCGAGAAATTACCAGCCTGGGGGGCCGTATTAAAGTCTATGCCTGTCTAATCGTTTCCAGGTTCCTGTTGATCAGCCTGTTTTTTATTTTTACCGCTGCCGCCGCTGTCGGGTTGGTGCTGATCGATGGAATTCAACTCCAGGGAATCCATTATATCCTATTACTGCGGCTCCTGTTGATATGGGAAATGATGGCATTTTTTATTTTTCTCCTGGGAACCGTCCTCGGGATAATCAGGAACATACCCCTCGGTAATCTCATGGTATTTTTGGCCTGGTTTTTATCTTTATTTATACTTCCGGCAGTATTGGGCAAAGTGATGAAGGCAGAAGCCAATGATATCCCATCCAATTATAAACTGGATAAAAGCAAACTTGGTGAAATAAGAAGCTTTGAAAAACGTGCTGCAGCAAAAGAGGGTATTTATAACAAAGAAAAAGGCCACACAAAAAGTGGGAGAGAATTAATCGAAAGTTTCTGGAAAAATGAATACGTAAGAATCAAATCCATTGAAAAAGAACTTGAAAAACAGATGTCTGAAAAAATCGGCATTCATCATACATTGTCTATTCTATGGCCCTCTACCTTATTTTCTTCTTCAGCAACCGAGCAAAGCAGCCTGGGATATGAAAGCAGTCTTGAATTTTACAGGTATTTACAGGGATTGAAACATAAGTTTTGCCAGTATTACAAGGAAAAGCGATTCTATTCGGATGATAAGAAAGTAGAACCCTTCATCAATGATGAAGAAGGGTACTTGTTTTATTCAAAAGGCCGTGGTCATGGTAAATTCTTAGCGGGGATTTTTATTATGCTTGCGCAAATCATAGTTCTAATAATTCTCTCATACATATCATTCAAATTTACCCTGTTCCATCTCTCCCGTAATGATATAAAAAAGTTGAATACTAAGGACCTTGAGTTAAAAAATGAAGAGCCCAACGTATTTCAAACCCGTGATAACCTGCTGGCAAAACTTTTGCTTTGTATCTTTTACGGTTATTATAATAATATCGTAAGAAAAGGGTTTTCCAGGGAATTCCGGTTTCCGGGATTCGATATCGATACCCCCAAAAAATCCCCGGGGGTCGTTTACATTAGTTCGGACCGGTTCTTCCCCGGGGAAATACGGGTGAAGGATTACATTTCCCTCTGTGCGGCAATGGTTCGCTTAACAGCCGGGCAGGAGGAAGAAATTTTTAATATTCCCGGGATTAAAGCCATTAAGAATAAACGGTTTAACCAACTTGAAATCACTGAATTTGGCGAAGTTCCGTTAGCAATCACCCGGATGAAAAAAAGTGACCTATACCTGTTCTTTGACACGGCGGCAAAAATGCACGGTAAAAATGTTCTTCGATTCATTGAGAGGCTGTTAGAACTGGAAGAAAATGGGGCTGTTACTGCTTATATTTATACCGATATTTCCATCACGTTTGATAATCAAGAAACCGGCGATTATTATGGTGAAGACAAATATTGGATAGAAAACTGTTATGAATTCTTAAAGAATAAATACAGGAAGAAAACAAATAATGAAGGTAATGAAGGGCAGGTTAAAAATAAGTAGAACCTGTAAAGAAGGTGATGCTAGAATCCCGGTCAAAAAAATAAAATAAAAGGAGAAACACATGAGACCAAGCAAACAACAAACAATGGCAAAGTTTACGTTAGGAGTACTTTTTTTTATACTCCTTAATTTTCACTCTTTTTCCTGGTGGTCTGTAAATGGGACTGATAGAGGTTTTGATGGTGAAAATATTATACAAAATTACATTGTCCATGGTGCCGGATATTTTCTTGATTCCTATGCCAATACCCTGCTGTTTATGAAGAAAACGGAATTAAGTGGCTGCCAGGGAACGAGTTACGAGGAATTGGGGAAATTGCTTGACAATGCACTGGAAAGCATGAAGATGGCAATTGAAACCTATACCAATCTAAAACAGGCGGCGGATCATACCCCATATAATCCAATCGTCATCGATGCCCTTAAAAGTTACAATTACACATCTCTCCAGGAAACATCAGGATTGGATGCCGCTGTATTTTCAGTGGTAAAAATGTACCTGGTTAACGGTGACATCCGTGGTGTTTATGGAAAAATGCTGTCGGATACGAATAAAATCCTCAGCCTGTTAACCACAGTAAAAGCATCCATCGATGAAGGCAGATTCCCTGAATTGACGGATGTCTGGAATCTAAACCAGGCATTTTCCAGGACACTTCTTTTCGGCCAATATGTGGCCCAGGTTTTTAACGACCTGTTAAAAAATAATCTGTGATTCAAATTAAAGGAGCAGGAAATTAAACTGCCCCTTTAATAAACCGGTTTCTTCCAGGCAGCTAAAAATAAAAGATTTGTTTTTGACCGGAAATCAGGGTAACCAATACCAAACGGTAAGAGATTATGGTAGAAAAAACAGGACATTGAAGATTGAAACAAAAATATAAAGATGATTTGTTCGGCAGCCGGTTAAAAGCCATCAGGAAGAGACTGAAAATGCTGCAGGCAGAGTTTTGTGAGAAACTGAACATCTCAGTGACCAATCTATCGGAGATCGAAAATAATAAAACCAGACCCGGCTATGATTTTTTCTACAAAATAGTAAAAGAATTTGATGTAAACCTGAACTATCTTGTGTTTGGCGAAGGTACGATGTTCAGGAAAATCGGAAAGGAAGAAGGAAAGGGAAAAGCAGCGGGATTTGATATTAGCCGGCTGGATTATCCGGTAAACAATGAGGCTGTCGAGGAGTTTTTGTTTTATTTTTTCAATTCCAGGTTTGTTCATTATCATTTTATGTCGGAACTGGTCCGGGTATTGAGTGAGAATAAGAAGATCATCAACGGAGAGATCGAAGAGAAGAAAGCAATCAAAAAGAAATGACAAATAATCAAAAAGATATTGAAGATTACAATGAATCGCAGGAATCCCTTAACCAGTAAAAGAAATGAAAAAGGAATTATTGGTTCGTTTGGGGAGTCGTGTAATAGAGGCACGGGGTAAACTTGGTCTCAAGCAAAAAGATTTTGCTAAAGAGCTTGGTGTGTCTGCCAGTTATTTGTCGGATATAGAACTGGGCAAAACCCGTCCCAGCTTTGATTTTTTAATATCGTGTTATCGTAAATATAAATTGAACATCAGTTGGTTACTGGTAGGCGATGGTCCGATGTTTTTTGACAGGGAATCGGGC
>WVZO01000048.1:2823-23648 GCA_011772425.1 Candidatus Aminicenantota bacterium | reverse complement strand
TACCAGTTCTTCCGCTTCATTTCCCAGCAATGACTGGCAAATTACCGCCAACGACAGTTCCAATGGCGGGGCCAATAAGTTTTCCATCGATGACATCGATGGTGGCAGAACCCCTTTTACCATTGAAGCCAGTGCTCCCAGTCATTCCCTTTATGTGGATGATGGTGGACGGGTAGGTTTCGGGACCTCCGTGCCGGTGGCGGATTTGCACGTTAAGAGTGGGAACACACCGACGCTGCGGTTGGAGCAGGATGGTTCTTCGGGCTTCACTCCCCAGACCTGGGACGTGGCCGGCAACGAGGCCAACTTCTTCATCCGGGACGCCACCAACGGTTCAGAGCTGCCCTTCCGGATTCAGCCGTCCGCCCCCACCAGCAGCCTTTGCATCAAATCCGACGGGAAAGTCGGCATCGGCACCTGGGAGCCAAGTGCTATTCTTGAAGTAGAAGCAACAGGAACAGCATCAAAAATTTTAGTTGACCGAACGGATGGTGTAACAACCAGGATTGCCTCAACGGACACCTTTGCCTACATTGGAACCGAAACCAACCATCCCGTGAGGATAATAGCAAATAATGGTTGGAAAATGCAGATTAATGCAGATGGAACCCTGGATATGTTAGACGGCGGCGGATACGATGGTACCTGGAACCCTGCATCCAGCAGAGAAATTAAGGAAAATATCAGGAACCTAACTGTTAAGGAAGCGATGGATGCATTTGAACATTTCAACCCTGTGAAATTCAATTACAAAAAAAACAAAGAGCAAGAGCGTGTAGGATTCATTGCCGAAGAGGTCCCGGAACTCGTGGCCTTGAAGGGTAGAAAAAACCTGGGTACGGTTGATATCGTGGCGGTTTTAACCAAAGTGGTCAAGGAACAGCAGAAAACCATATCTGAACTCAAGAAAAGAGTCTCTGAGCTTGAGAAAAAGCAATAAAAGAAAATGAGATATCATTAGGCGGTTGCCCGGCAAGTCCATAGACCGCCGGGCAGATCGCTTCTTTCCCTCCTTCCCAAACTTCCTTCAAATTCAAAATCCCATCATTCCGTTATCACATTATTCTAATTTCTTGAAATTCCCTCTTGAAAAAACTTCCCAAATATGAAATAATAGTATGCTGGCGGAAAGCTGACTGAGTATGGGATACGGAATTGAAGGGAAGTGAAGTCTCAGATTCCCAAATGGACGGATTAAATATTATGTGTTTGGGTGGCCTGACCTTAACAGAAGGTAAGGGCGGAAGCGTATGCCAATGAAATTCCTTTTAGATATCAAAAAATTTGTCGGAAACATATTTCAGAAAAAAAGCGCCATCTATGAACTGGCCAAACGAGAGTTCCAGGCACAAAACCGCAATACCTATCTGGGAATCATTTGGGGATACATTCAACCACTAACTTATATCGTTCTCCTTGCACTGGTTTTTACTATCGGGTTAAGAACAAACCCGGGGGGAAAAGTTCCTTTTGTGGTTTATTTAATCAGTGGTATAATTGCCTGGCAATTTTTTTCAGGCACTTTTAGCTCCTTAACCGGGGTTGTTAAATCACACTCTTTCTTAGTAAGGAAAGGTGATTTTAGCCTGGGTATTTTGCACATCGCTAAAATATTAAGCGCTTTAATCCCCCATCTTGCATTACTCACCGTCACCATAATCGTCTGTTGGTTTCATGGTTTTTTACCTGGTGTTTATACTTTACAACTCATCTACTACCTGGCGGCGATGTCTTTTCTGCTCTTAGGCCTGGGGTGGATTACCTCCTCCACCAGCATTTTTGTTCAAGATGTTTCCAATGTGGTAACCATATTGACTCAATTCGGCTTTTGGTTTACCCCGATTATATGGAATATCACACGGATACCTGGTAAATACCAGTGGATTGTCAAATTGAATCCCATGTGTTATATCGTTAATGGATACAGGGACAGTTTGATTTATAAGGTCCCCTTCTGGTCAAAGCCTTACGAGACCCTGTACTTTTGGATTTTCACGGCCAGTGTTTTGTTAGTTGGTGTGGTGGTTTTCAGGAAACTCAAACCCCACTTCGGCGAGGTTATATAGAAGTCCACAGATTACACGGATTACACGGATTTTAAAAATGGAAAAAAAGAAGTATAAATTTCAAAAGGAAACTTATGAAATAATTGGCGCTTGTTTTGAAGTTCATAAAATACTGGGTTGTGGATTCCTTGAAGCAGTTTACCAGGAAGCCCTGGAGATTGAATTTAAAAGAAGAGAGATACCCTATGAATGGGAGAAAGAACTCCCAATCGAATACAAAGGTGAAGTCTTAAAGAAACGATATAACGCTGATTTTGTTTGCTATAATGAAATAATTGTTGAGCTTAAAGCACTCAGCGAATTGAGGGAAGAACATATGGCTCAGGTCTTAAATTATTTAAAAGCCACTAAATTTGAATTGGGTTTCGTATTCAATTTTGGAGAAAAGAGTCTGAAATATAAACGAGTTATTTTATAATCAGTGTAATCTGTGGACTCAAAATAAAAAAAGATGTCTGATATTGCAGTGAAATTAGAAAACATTTCAAAATTCTATAAGCTCTATAATGAGCCCAAAGACCGATTAAAGGAAGCGCTTCACCCACTGGGTAAGAAATATCACCGAAAATTTTATGCTTTGAATAATATTAATCTTGAAGTAAGAAAAGGGGAGATTATAGGAATTGTTGGCAGAAACGGCTCCGGGAAATCAACTCTTTTGAAAATAATTTCTGGCGTGATCCAACCAAGTTCGGGAAAAGTGGAAGTAAGAGGAAATGTTTCTGCTTTACTGGATCTGGGGGCTGGGTTTAACCCGGATTTTACCGGCATACAAAATATCTATTTTAGTGGAACCATGATGGGTTTCAGCCGGCAAGAGATGAAAGAAAAGATGGATGATATTGTTACTTTTGCCGATATTGGCGACTTTATTCATCAACCCCTTAAAACCTATTCCAGCGGCATGAAAGCAAGGCTGGGGTTTGCCCTGGCCATTAATATGGACCCGGAAATTTTAATCGTGGATGAAGTGCTGGCTGTAGGAGATGATCTATTTAGAAGAAAATGCTACGCAAAAATGGAAGAATTTTTCAACTCCCCGTGCACTGTGTTTTTTGTGTCTCACTCTATCAATACTATAAATGAAATATGCTCAAGAGCAATCCTAATTGATAGAGGAGAACTAATAATAAAAGGCCCTCCCAAACTTGTTACAATACATTATCAAAAGTATCTTTTTGCAAGGCCTAAAAATGCTGCGGACATTAGAAATGAAATCATTCAACTTAACAAAGAGATGGAAAAGAAAATAAATTTCGCAGCAAATAAAGAAAAAGTTGAAACAAAACCCGCTCCAAAAGAGAAAGAAAGCACTCGAATTGATGAGCAAAAACAAGAATCAAAACAAAAAGCATTTTATGTCACTAATTTTATACCGAAGAGCACAGTCGTTACCAAAAATTATGATGTGGATATATATGATATTCAAATCAGAACTTTAGATGGGAAAAAAGTAAATATGCTTGTTATGAATGAAGAGTATGTTTATAGTTTCAAAATTAAGTTTAACATAGATGCAGTTGAAGTAGCTACAGGGTCCCCTTTCAAAAACGAAAAAGGATTTGTCATCACAAATGCGCATTTAAAAAATAATTATATTGAAAAAGTTACCAGGGGTTCTGTATATCTAATAGAATGGAATTTCAAATGTATTTTATTACCCGGGACATATTATACCAATGCTTCTGTGGGAGCAAATATAAAGAGTGATTTTAAATTGTTGGCCAGGATTGTTGATGCATATGTTTTTAAAGTTCAACCAATAAAAAATCTTCATTATGAGGGTTTGGTTCATTGTTATCAATACCCGAAAGTCAAGAAAATCCAACCTCCTGGAGCATAAATATATAAAGAAAGGATGCCCGAATTATTGCCAGATGATATTTTTTTGGTTTCATACCCCAAATCGGGGAATACGTGGGCCAGGTTCTTGATATGCAATTACCTGACCGGGGGAAAGTGCGATTTTTTAAAGGTTTTTGATATGATACCTGATTTACATATGAATCCAGAGTTATCTTTAAAATACGTTAAACCAAGAATATTCAAAAGTCATCTTCCCTATCAACCAAATTACAAGAATGTAATATACTTGGCACGAGATGGGAGAGATGTTGCTGTTTCCTATTATTTTCAGTATATTAAGCACAAAAGAATTGATCGAAATACGCTATTTTCAGAATTTCTAAATGAATTCAATAGTGGTAATCTTCCTTTTGGCTTGTGGAGCACACACGTTACCTCGTGGCTAAATCATAAGACAGAACGTTTCTTGGTAATTAGATTTGAAGATATGTTAATCGATCCCAAGAAAGAATTAGAAAAGATTTTACAGCACTTGGGAATAGAAATTATTCCACAAAAATTGGATATTGCAGTGGATGCCTCCAGCTTCGATAAAATGTTTAAGCTAGAACATGAACAGCATTTCCTGGTACCTTCTCTAGCCAATTCAAATCCTGATATTCATTTTGTTAGAAAAGGGATATCAGGAGATTATTTAAATTATTTTGATGACTCCCTGGAAACCCAATTTATTGAAATTCATTTTGAAGGGATGAAATGCCTGGGATATATTTAAGACTCATGGATTTAGTTTGCCCTCTAACACAATCAAATAATATTATTGTTGAAAAAGAACTTAAAATCGATACAATCATTCGAAAATACAGAAGCAGCTATAATATTGACGTCTCAAAGTATTTCCACAATCTCGATAATATAAAGATATGTCGCTGTTTGGATTCAGGATACAGATTTTATCACCCCTTTAACCTTGAAGGAGATAATGAGTTTTATGAGCTATTACAGAGAAAAGTAAAGTTTTATTATATGCCATGGAAATGGGAACATCAAAAAGCTTTGAAATATATACGATCTGGGATGAGAGTTCTTGAAGTCGGCTGTGCAAGAGGAGATTTTATCGACAAACTATCTGAGAGAGGAGCTATTTGTACTGGCCTTGAGTTAAATCAAAGTGCTGTAGTGGAATCCAAAAAGAAAAAACTATGCATACACCAGGAAACAATACAAAGCCACAGCACGAATTATTCGGAGCATTATGACATCGTCTGCTCATTTCAAGTAATGGAGCATGTTAGCGACATTCGCTCATTTATTGAATCACAAATACGAGTATTAAAGAAAGGTGGGAAACTGATCGTAAGTGTCCCGAATAATGATTCGCCATTAGACCTTGAAAATAATCAACTGAACCAACCTCCGCATCATATGGGATTATGGAATCAGAATTCACTTAAAAACCTGGGAATGATTTTCAAGTTAAAATTGGTAGATATAAAATTTGAACCACTTCAAAAGTATCATTATGGATGGTATGAACGATCAATTGAGGAAAAATTCAACAAGGATAATAATCACTATAAATACAAAATCCTGAAATTTTTATATTTCAATTTGAGGCTGGGTAAAGTATACGTTAAGTATCTTGATTTTTTTTCTAGAATGATCAGGGGACATACTATTATGGCAGTCTATAACAAATGATATCAAAAAAAGTAGGTTTCAAAAAGATGGTCCATAGCAGGTTAGTTAACATTTACCACTGCACTGTACATAAAGCAGGAAGTCAATGGATAAGAAAAATTCTTTCAGATGAAAGAATTTTACGCCATTCGGGCCTACATATACATCATTATCAATCACATATGCCTGAAGGATTTGATACAAGAAAAGTTAACGAGAGAAAATTTGAGAAAGCTTTTCCTGAAGGGACAATTGTCACTCCATTATACATTGATTATGAAAATTATAAAAATTTCCCTAAACCCAAAAATTACAGAACAATTTTTATTATGAGAGACCCCCGTGATCTGGTCATCTCGCATTATTTTTCTAAAAAGTATTCACATGAATTAAATCCTCTGATAAAAAAAATCAGAGAAAGGCTAATATCGTGTCCCCTTCAAGAAGGAATCATTTTTATTATCGATTATTTGAAAGAAGATGGTTCTTTTGATGCATTAAAATCCTGGACTCTAGTTCCAAAGGCTGATAAGAATACCTTAGTCCTGCGATATGAATCGCTAATAGAGAATAAAACTGACTTATTTCAAAAAGTGTTTTCGCATCTTAATATCAATATGTCAGATCGAATTCTGACGATTCTTTTGGAAGATTACAATTTTGAAAGATTGTCAAAGGGGAGAAAACCTGGGCTGGAAAATAAATTTTCCCATTATCGAAAGGGAATTCATGGTGATTGGAAGAATTATTTCAATTTAGAGATCAAAAACTATTTTTTGGCTGTTACTAATAATCTCCTTGAGGTTTTAGGATATGAAACTGATTCATCATGGCAGGTTAATGAGTAAAATCTTACTGGTTTAGAATAGAACTCAAATGAATATTTTAATCATTAATACTTCTGACATTATGGGAGGTGCTGCCAGGGCTGCTTATAGACTCCATAAAGGATTAAACCGCATCGGCATTAATTCGCTCATGTTAACGAAGATTATGAAATCGCAGGATGAAAGAGTTTTGCAGGCTAATCTCCCTGTGGATGATGACTCTTCAATTGAATTAGAAATCATTGATTTAATCACCAAAAATTACATAAAAAATAACAGGACAAACCTATCAAATACCTTTTATTCACTTGGTTACCCTGGATACGATTTGGCAAGTATGAAAATCATGGACAGAGTGGACTTGATAAACCTTCACTGGGTTGCTGGATTCCAATCCACCGAATCGATTTCTTCACTTTTAAAATTAGGAAAACCAGTTGTCTGGACACTTCACGATCAAAATCCTTTCACCGGCGGGTGTCATTATTCCGCGGGATGCACGTTATACGAAAGCGACTGTAACACCTGTCCTCAATTGGCAAACGATCCCTACAACTTTTCTTATTATAATCTTAAGAACAAAGTGACTCACTTCCAGGATAAAAATATAACTATTGTTTCTCCCAGCCAATGGCTGGCAAATCTAGCCAGGCATAGTATGGTATTTAGAAATTCAAATGTGGTTACCATTCCAAATTCAATTGAAATCAATGTTTTTACCCCTCAAAACAAAGGAACGGCTAAACGAAAATTAGGTATTGCTGAAAGTTGCTTGACTGTTCTTACCGGGGCTTCAGGGTGGCGGGAGAAGAGAAAGGGCTTTTCCGAATTTTTATCCACCATGAGATACTGCTTAAAAAACAAGAAATTTAAAAGCCTTGTGGATGCAGGGGAATTACTTTTACTATGCTTTGGCACGCCAGCCAATGAGATGGACCGCTTAAAGATTCCATACCAATCGTTTGGACATGTTCATTCCGATGAAAAATTATGTGACATCTATAATGCAGCGGATATATTTGTTTTTCCCTCGGTAGAGGATAATCTTCCCAATACAATACTGGAAGCGATGGCCTGCGCAACACCGGTAATTGCCTTTAACACGGGGGGAATGCCGGATATGATCAACGATGGGGGCACCGGCCGCCTGGTTCCTTTCCGCGATGTGGAGAAACTGGCAGCAGCCCTACTGGATCTCATTTTTAATGCTGGAGTCAGGAACCAAATAGGGAAAAGATCCAGGAAATTGATGGAAAACAATTACAAATTGGAAGATCAAGCGCAAAACTATGCCGGATTATTTTATAAATTATTGCCCAGGGGAACCACCAGCCATTCAACATCTAAGAATTTTACCCTTCACGAAGACCAGTACTGCTCATTGGATTTATCTTTTAACACCATGCTGCTCCCCCTATATAGGAAATATGCCGATACTTTGCATAAAAGAAAACGATGAAAAAAACAATTAAAATTATTGCTTTTAATATTGTTGTTCTTAAAGCAGGGAGGGTCCAATACCAGGGCGATTAATCTAAATAGATTCGAATTCTAGTTGTTTGAAGGCTTCGTGGAGAAATATAAAATAAAATTTGAATTGGCTTTGATAAAAAGGAAAAGAGAGGAATAAAAAATGGAGGGGAAACTATCGCCGCCGAATATTACTATTATCGGTGCGTGGCGAACCGGGACCACCCTGATGTTTTTTCTGTTTGAACATGGATTTAAAGACGTTATAACTAACCAGGTGGAATCCTACGCGCTGGAGACGAAGCTTCCCACCCGGTACAAATGGCGCGTTTCCAAAAAACCCAATGACGCTCACATCATCGATAAAATAAGTGCATTATTTAATCCCTATTTTATCTGGATGCTCAGGGACCCCAGGGATTGTATTGTCTCCTGGAAAGCGAGAATCAGTAACTATCATTTAAACTTCGAGGAATGGAAACGAAATAATGATTATATTGAAAATCACATTGCCGGAAATCCGTCGCACAGGGTAATCAAGATTGTTTACGAGGAATTGATCCATCGCCCCGATGAAATCCAGGAGTATTTAATGGAGAAAATCAGCGGCCTGGAGAAGAAGCGGGATTTTACCGGGTGCTACCTACACTTTGATCCCGGGAATGAGATTATTCATCAATTAGGCGGAATCCGTCCTTTTGATAAACGGGCCATCGGTAAGTGGAAGCTGGACAGGCAGCGCATCCGGGGACAACTGGAGAAATACCCGGACCTCCAGGATTACCTGGTAAGATATGGATATGAAACCGATGAAAGCTGGCAAAAAGAACTGTACCAGGACTAAAAAAAGGAGAAATAGAATGAAAGTTGAGTTTTTTCGGCACAGTCTGGGAAAAGATGAAAAAGATTCGCTGCTGGAAACATTGGATGGTCTTTTTCTAACCACTGGTCCCAAAACCAGGCAGTTTGAAAAAGAATTTTCCCATTACCTGGGGGTAAACCATACGGTTGGCCTGTCTTCCTGTTCCACCGGGCTTTTTTTCACGTTAAAAGCCTGGGGTATCGGAGCGGGAGATCAGGTGATTGTTCCGGCCATGACCTTCATTGCCACCGCCAATGCCGTATTAATCGGGGGTGCGGAGGTCATGTTTTGCGATGTAGATAAAGAGACTGCGCTGATCGATTTAAACATGGTGGAAGACCTGTTGAAGTGGAACCAAAAGGTTAAAGTGGTGCTCCCGGTTCACCTTTACGGTCAAATGGTGGACATGAAATCACTAAGGGAACTGGCAGACAGGTATCATGTAAAGATATTGGAGGATTCCGCTCACTGTATCGAAGGCGAGAGAGATGGGATTAAGCCGGGTCATCTTGGCGATGCAGCGGCCTTTAGTTTCTACGCCACCAAGAATGTTACCTGCGGAGAAGGAGGGGCAGTGGTTTCCAATGACACCCAATTGACCGACCGGTTAAGAATCCTCCGGCTGCACGGCATGAGTAAATCCGCCATCGACCGGCATGTAAAATACAATCACTGGGACATGGAAGTCCTGGGTTATAAAGGAAATATGTATGATATCGAGGCAGCTTTACTGCTTCCCCAACTGCCCAAAATCGAACGCCAATGGCAGCGGCGGGAGAAAATCTGCCGCCAATATGAAAACGCTTTTGATAAAGTGGGTATTGATTTCCCCAGGACATTACCTGGGGTTAAAAGTGCCAGGCATTTGTTTACCATCTGGGCCCCCCAGGGCAAAAGAGATGCCTTCCTGGAATATTTACAGCAGCAAGAAATCGGGGTGGCAGTGAATTACCGGGCGGTTCATTTGCGCACCTATTACCGCGAAACCTTCGGGTTTAAACCGAGTGATTTCCCCATTGCCGAAGAAATCGGGGAGCGTACCCTCAGCATCCCTCTCTATCCCAGACTGGAAGACAGGGAAGTCGACTACGTCATCGACAAGGTTATCGAAGCAAAAGAAAAACTCGATTAAAAAGGAGAGGCAGAATGGATATTATTATCTCAGCTATCATTTGTACACGAAACCGGCAGCATCTTGTTGAAAAAGCCGCAAAAAGTTTGCTTGATCAAACACTGGATAAAGATTTGTATGAAATCCTGGTGGTGGATAACAATTCCAGCGACGGCACAAAAAAAATCATTAAAAAGCTGGCCCGTGATCATGCGAACTTAATCTATGTGTTTGAGCCCACGCTGGGTATTGCCGCGGCCAGGAATAAGGGGTGGCCGTTGGCAAAGGGGCAATACATTGCCTGGTTGGATGACGATGCCATTGCTTCTCCCAACTGGCTGGAAATGATTGTCAAGCGATTTGACAGCCTGGATGAGACAGTGGGCGATGTAGGTGGCAAGATTGACCCCATATGGGAAGTACCGCCGCCGGCCTGGTTAACCCTGGGGATGAAACGCTCCTTAACCATAGTGGATTGGTCGGACACCCCCCATGTGTTAAAAGAAAACGAATGGCTGGCCGCGGCAAATATCGCGCATCGCAAAAGCGTCATCGAACGGCTCCAGGGCTTTAACCCCAGGTTGGGACGAAAGGGCGATGTACTGCTTTGCAGCCTGGAGAATTATATCGCCATGCAAATGAAAAAGATGGGGCTCAAGTCATTTTATGATCCGGCCATTCACGTCAGGCATTTTATCCCCAAAGAAAGGCTGCAAAAGGAATGGTTCTATAAACGGTCGTTCTGGCAGGGGGTTTCCGAGGCCATTATAAAAACCGACCTGGAGCAATTGAGCACGGAGGACCGGCTGCGAGCCGCTGCCAATTATGCGTCTAAACAATTTAATCCCGTAGGTTGGCTACGGCATATGCTAACCGAAACCGAAGAGGCTTCCGATGTGGAGAAAAAAATCTGGGCCATTAAACGATCCGGTTATATGTACGGCTTACTGAAAGGAGAAAAACCGGAATCCGGATAAAAAATCAAAAACGGAAGAAAAGTAATATGTTAGTGGATAATATCATAAACAACCCGGTGGTATTTTCTATGAAACACTTGGGGAAAAAACCCATAAAGAAAATCATTAAAAAAAAATACTTGAATTCCTTTTCTGTGATTAACAGGAGAGGGATGAAAAAAATCGTCGTTTCAACTTCTGATTCCATGCTAACACACATTAAATATGGAGATAATTATCGATTATTGAGTCTGTTTTTCCTCGTCGATGAACTCAACAAGAATTTTCTTTATGTGGGTATTGTATGGGAAAGTTTGAAAAGCCAGGAGATTCTGCATCATGCGACAGCAACCCTTATCGATGCAGAAAACCAAAACAAGTTCTGGATTCGACTTCCCCTGGGAAAACTGAAAACCAAAATAAAAAAAGGTGACCTTGTTTTCGGGATGATTGAAGTATCTGTATGGGATGTTCGAAAATCTCAGAATTTGGGGTTACGCCTGGTAATTCCCGGAGAAGCCGCTTTAACGGTCGAGGGAGGGGAAGCCGATAAGAAAAAGACCCGGTTGTTAACGCCCCTATCCCAGGTTCGAAGCAAAAAAATCGGGATTTCAAAAGGGGAAAAAAAAGATAACTTTGACGATCTCGTTTTTTTGGGGAAGCCATCCCCCCATAAAAATAAATATAAACTTATTACTACCCTTTATAATGAAAAAAAGCGAAAAAGAATAAAAGAATATAGCAAATGCCTTAAGATAAATTACAATCATGCATTGATCGACGAAATCCATGTGCTTTACGATACCAACAAAGACGACGCCGGGCGCAAATCCAGGCTGTTAAAATTCCTGGAAAAGAATCCGGGAATAGAAAAAGTATATATAAAGGGCAGACCCACCTATGAAGAGATGTTCAATTATGCCAATTCCAAATTCCCGGAAAGTAGAATAATCATCTGTAATGCGGATATTTATTTCAATGAAACCCTGGTTTTATTGAATGATGTTGACCTGGTAAACACATTTCTTGTATTATCGCGGTGGGATGTTGTTTCCGGTGAGAAAGCCCGGTTAATTCATGATAGGTTTAATGATTTTAATTATATGTCTGCCGATGCCTGGATTTTCAAAACACCGCTAAATATTAACTTTACCTGTGATTACCGGCTGGGAACCATGTTCTGCGACAGTTTTTTGAATTCCCAACTCTTTAAAAGCGGTTTGAACGTATATAATCCTTGCTTTGATGTTCAGGCCTGTCATCTGCACAAAGACTGGGAGGAAGTTAAATTAAGAAAAAGTAAGGATTACTCGATTGAACAGAAGTTAAAAATCTGGCGGGTGGAACGGCTGAGAACGGGGCCAAAACCCGGGGTGGGCGTTTATTGGTGCAAAGTCGCCGATCTGAAAAAAGAACCCCGGGAACCTTATATTTGGGGACTGGATAAAAAAAAGATGGTAAAAACGAAAAGGGAAAACCCACAGGACCATGAAATTAAGACCAAAGGAGAAAAGATGTCACTGAACAAAAACAATCCTAAAATAAGCGTAGTCATGATTGATGGATCTTTCAGGGAGAGTTTTCATGCGGTTGATTTTTTCTGTCAACAAACCCTGGCAATAGAGGGTTATGAACTCATTTGGGTGGAGTTCTACGACAGAGTTAACCCCGAACTCGAAAAAAAGATATCCCAATATCCCAATGCCAGGGTTGTTACCCTTGATCATAAGGATGAAATTTATCATTCCTCCCTTTGTTTTAACGCCGGTATAAAAGAAAGCAGCGGGGATATCATTTTTATCCCCGATGCAGATATAGCTGTGGAGCCCTATTTTCTTGAAGAGGCGTTAAAAGAGCATGAGAAAAATCACAAACTGGTGATGTACTTCTACCGCAAAGAAGAAGAAAAGAAAGACCACCGGGATCATTTTACCCTTGAATATTTAAAAAAGGTGTGCAAATTTAAAAACCCCTCTAACTACGGCGGCTGCTTATCGGTGCGAAAAAAATGGCTGGAAGAAATCAACGGGTATGAGCAGCATCCGGTATTCGGGTCCGGGTTTCATGCCAACGGCATTGATGTGTTCACCCGGTTTAAGAACCTGGGGCTCCAGGTCATGTGGCACCCGGAATTACTGTTGTATCACCCCTGGCACCCCTTAAATGCCGCGGGTTTCCCGGTGTGGGAAACCCAGAAAACCATTACCAATTACCGGGCAAAATACCTGTTAACGCGCGCCTACCAGGGGCACGATCCCGCGAAAAACCAGGAATTACCGGCTGACCTGGAAAAACAATTGGAAAATGCCATAAAAAAGTATAAACTCGATAAAGTCTTTGACAACTGGTATAACCTTAAAGTAGACCCCGGGGACGTCCGGGAAGAATTGTTTACCCGGGAGTACATGATAGAAAAAGATAGGGAAAGCAGAAACAAAACAGCCTCTCAAAATAATACCGGCCAGAAAAACACGGTATTCACCAAACTCATGAAAAAATTCAGGAAATAAAATATATTAACCAATAACCAAATTCAACCGGAGGTTAAAATGAAAAAACGAAGAATTATAATACCGGTGTTATCGGTTGTTGGGATCATAATGGCCATCAGCATTTTTTCATTATTCCGGGGGAATAAGGAACATACAGGCAGTGGTTCCAAGAAATATAACCTTCTAATCATCGTTTCCGATGAAGGTTGATTCTTTACAACCTCTCCGAAGACCCCGGGGAAACAAAAGATTTATCTAAAATAAAGCCGGATATAGTGAAAAAAATGTTCGCAAAACTCCTCAGTATAAGAAAAGAAAATCAAAAGAGACTCAAAAAAAATTTAGCGAAAATACGAAAAGATGTAGACCTGGCAGCCAGGAACAAAGAGACGTTAGAGGCATTAAAAACACTGGGGTATATCACTGAATAAAATTCAGCAGATTAAAAGAAGCCACAAAGATACACAAAGAAACACAGAGGAAAAACTTTAAAATTAAATGTAGTTGTTTTTGGTGCGTATGCGACATTCGTACCAGGCAAATTACTTTCAGAGCATAGGAAAAGGAGGTAATATGTATTTTATTTTTAAATTATCAGAATTACAAAGAGCATATTATCGTTTTAAGCAGCAAAAAAATCCTGAAGCAAAGACTCTCTCAATACTAAACAAAAATAGTTACGACTATCTTAATCGGTATGCCTTACTAAGTGGGCTTTATTCCAAATTATTCCCCTATAATTATGTAAATCAAGCTGATCATGTTGTCCAGGTTAGCTGTGTTCATACCCGTATACCTAAGGAAACAGCTCAAGCTTTTATTTTTTCTTCGGTTACCGGGGAAAAAGGGTATGTTACATTGATTGAGGCGTCTCCAATAAACATTGAATTTATTAAAAAATATATAGATGAGCAAAATATAAATAATATAAATCTCATACATTCAGCTGTTTATAATCAGCATACAACAATTACTTTTGGCCATTGTCTAGATATTCCTGGCAACTCCCGGATTCTTAAGAACGAGCAGCATTTTCAACGAGTTGTTAATAGATGGGGAGGGAAATGGTGCAAATATAAAATCCCTGCAAACACATTAGATGACTTAATCGACAGCAAAGTTGATTTCCTTAATATTACCATTAATGGCTTTGAATACAGTGCATTAGAAGGTGCTTCGAGGCTAATGGAGCAGAATCCCCAGATGCGAATTACTTTTCCGTGGAAGCAATATTCCAAAGAGAAAGGACTAAGGGTAAACAAAAATGCTCAAATAATAAAAGTAGTTGATCTACTAACTCAAAGAGAGTATAATATAGTATTTGCTGATGCCAGACAACAGACCTTTGTTGATACGCCATTTATTACTGGACTGGCTCTAAAAAAATCATCCTCAGAACTAAAGGGTGCAGGATGTATTCCAATTGAATTGGACAAATTAATCAACTGTCCTGAAAAATATGATCATCTTTGGTAACTTAAGATGAAAAGAAGCCGCAAAGAAACACCCCCTTTGTATTCCCTGGTGTAACTTTGCGGCTAAAAACAGATGAAGGAGGAAAGATGAAAAAAGCACTTGTATGTGGAGCCGGTGGTTTTATCGGCGGCCACCTGGTAAAGCGCTTGAAAAAAGAAGATTTCTGGGTTCGCGGCGTGGACCTGAAACACCACGAATTCTGTGAAACCGCGGCGGATGAATTTGTCATCGGTGATCTCCGGGACCCGTTGGTATGTAAAAAAGTCCTCGACGAACCCTTTGATGAAGTCTACCAATTAGCCGCAGATATGGGCGGGGCCGGTTATATCTTTACCGGCGATAATGATGCCGTGGTCATGCACAACTCTGCCGCCATCAATCTAAATATCGTGGATATCGCAAAAGACGTCGGGGTTAAGAAGATATTTTATTCGTCTTCTGCCTGTGTGTATCCCCAGCATATCCAGGAAGACCCAGATAACCCGGGGCTGCCAGAGGATTCTGCTTACCCGGCACACCCGGACAGCGAATACGGATGGGAAAAGTTGTTCAGCGAACGCCTTTACCTCAGTTATTACCGGAATTTCGGGCTGGAAGTTCGTATTGCGCGCTTCCACAATATATTCGGCCCTGACGGCACCTGGACCGGCGGCAGGGAAAAAGCCCCGGCAGCCATGTGCCGCAAAATAGCCGAAGCACTAAATCACGGCGAAATCGAGATGTGGGGAGACGGCCTACAAACCCGGTCATTTCTTTATATCGATGAGTGCCTGGAAGGCCTCCGCAAACTTATGGATTCCACTTTTACCGGGCCTGTCAATATCGGCTCGGAGGAAATGGTAACCATTAACCAACTGGCAGCAATGGTGATGGAGATTGCTGGCAAGGAACTCTCTATCCGGCATATCGACGGCCCTCAGGGAGTACGCGGCAGGAAATCGGATAACACCCTTATTTTTGAAAAACTCGGCTGGAAACCCTCCCGGCCCCTCAAAGAAGGCCTGGAAAAAACCTATCCCTGGATCGAAGAACAGGTAAGAAAGCAAAAATCAAAATTAAGAAAATGACAAAGATTGACTTCCGGTCCATTTCCGATAACCTGGAATTGGACGATGATATTTGGGTTACAAAATCAAAGTCAAACGTGTCTTACCCGGAACAGGGACATGAATTTTGCTTTAAAATGGAAGAAAACAGTTTTTGGTTTAGACACAGGAACAATTGTATAATCGAAGTTGTAAAACTGTTTCCTCTCGGAGGTATTTTTTTCGATATTGGCGGTGGGAACGGCTTTGTCTCAAAAGGGTTGGAAGAAAAAGGAATCGAGACTGTCTTATTAGAACCCGGTGAAAAAGGAGTAGCTAACGCCAAAAAAAAAGGATTAAAAAATATTATTTGTTCAACTCTTGAAAATACAGGATTTAAATACAATACATTGCCTGCGGTGGGACTGTTTGATGTGATTGAACATATTGAAGATGATGAAAGGTTTTTAAAATCAGTGTTTCATCTTCTAAAACCACGGGGAAGGCTTTACATCACCGTTCCTGCTTTCAATTTTCTTTGGTCTGAAGAGGATGAATATGCCGGCCATTTCAGGCGATATACCATCAAAAGTCTACGAAAGATGTTGGTTGAGATCGGTTTCCATGTTGAATATGCCACCTATATTTTTTCAATTTTGTCGTTTCCGATATTTTTATTTCGGTCTTTGCCTCACAAATTAGGGTTTATTAAAAAACCAAATTGGGAGAGCAGGCATAAAAGCGAGCATTCTCGAAGAAAAGGTATTTCAGGAAAACTGCTTGAAAAGATTTGGAATACGGAGTTAAAGCGAATAAAGAACAAAAAAAAGATACCTTTTGGAGGTAGTTGTTTAATTGTTTCCCATAAAAGAGATGGTTGGGTGAAATAATATGAATAAGGGTAAAGTTTAATTCCATAGTGTAAATAAGAAGATCTAAGACAGAGCAAGATGACTGCAATATATTTGCTCAGAAGATGGGAAATCAACCGGCGATGAGGCTATCGATGGACTATATTAGAACTGGTATTCAGCGAATTCTCGAATCCCCGACTATTTTTAAGCTATTTAAGAAAATAGTTGGAGGTTGTGCTGTTGAAAGGCGTCTTGTTAATGAATTCATTAGGCCTTTCCCTGGGGCAAAAATATTAGATATCGGTTGTGGCCTGGGAAGCCATCTTGATTATATTTCTGATACAGTCGAATATGTTGGTTACGATTTAAATGCCAGATACATCGCATATGCAAAAAAAAAATATAAAGGCCGTGGGCAATTTTTCTGTTCTCATATTAGTGAAGCATCGAATCTTCCATTAGCAGATCAATTCGATATTGCCTTGGCAATATCAGTTTTGCACCATCTCAATGACGATGAAGCAAAATATCTATTTAAAAGCTCACATAATCACTTAAAAGAAGGTGCTGTTTTGATTACCTTTGATAATGTTTATACTCCTAATCAGTCGGCCATAGCCAGGTATTTTATCTCTAAAGATAGAGGGAAATACGTTAGGATGCCAGAAGAATATGAAGATTTGGCACGGGAATGTTTTTCTAGAATTGAGACAACAACCCTTACTGATATGCTCAGGATTCCTTATACGCACTTTATCATGAGATGTACGAAACAATCGAAATGACAAACATTGACTTTAAATTAATTGCCAATAATCTGGAATTGGACGATGGTACCTGGGGCTCCACCGTCAGGTCAGACATTTCCTACTTCAACGAAGGAAATGAATTATGTTCCCGTCTCGAAGAAGATAGTTTCTGGTTCCGCCATAGGAACAACTGCATTATTGAGATGGTCAAACAATTTCCACCCGGCGGCCCCCTTTTCGATGTGGGCGAACATATCCGAGATGACTGGGCTTTCTTAAAAACCGTATCCTATCTTCTGGAATCTGGGGGAAAACTTTATATTACAGTCCCTGCATTCCGTTTTCTCTGGTCCACAGACAACGATTATGCCGGTCACTTTAAACGGTATACCCTTAAAAGCATGAGGATACTATTAGCGGATAAGAAACAAAAAAACAATCCCCTTTGGAAGCAGTTGTTTAATTGCAGCGAAGAAGGATTAATTGAGGAGGTTTTATCATTATGAATGAAGACAAAATTGATATTTCCGTGGTCATCCCTGTTTATAAAAATGAACGTTTTATAGATGAATTGGTTTCACGGTTGCAGGTGACGTTGACTACTATCACCAATGACTTCGAGATCATTTTTGTCAACGATGGCAGTCCTGACAATTCCTGGGAACTCATCAAAGGGAATGCGGTCAATGACCCCCGGGTAACCGGGATTCGTTTTGCCCGCAATTTTGGACAACATACCGCCATTACTGCTGGTGTGGATTATTGTTCCGGCCATTGGCTGGTGGTGATGGACGGGGATTTACAGGATCGACCCGAAGAAATAACAAAGTTGTACCAAAAAGCCAGGGAAGGTTATGATGTGGTGTTTGCCAGGAGGCAGGTACGAAAGGACAAATTTTTTAAAAAAATCACATCGAAATTATTCTATAAGATTCTCGATCGCCTGGTGGACGGACGAACCGACCCTACAGTGGCCAATTTTGGGATTTACTCCCGGAAAGTCGTCGATTATTTCAAAAAAATGAGGGAACGCAGTCGTTTATTTCCACTCTTCATCCGCTGGTTGGGGTTCAAAACCGCGTATGTGGTTGTGAAGCATGGAGAGAGAACCTCCGGCAAATCGGCCTACAACTTTTCCAAGAAAATCAAGCTGGCACTGGATACCATTATCTCCATGTCCAATAAACCTTTGAGTTTGTCAATTAAATTAGGATTTATTATCGCTCTTATTTCTTTCTTATACGGTTTGATCCTTGTGATTAGATACCTGGGGTGGGGTATTCCTGTGCTGGGATGGACCAGTATGATGGTCTCCATTTACTTTTTAGGCGGACTTCTGCTTTCAATGGCCGGCATTTTGGGACTGTACATCGGTAAAATATTTGATGAAGTAAAGAATCGGCCGCTCTATGTGATCGACGATATAGTGGGACCCCCCGGGCTGCCGGAGGTAAAAAATGATTAACTATATCAGCCAATTGGATACTGAGAGATTTGGTTTTAAGATTGCCAAAATCAACAATTTCAATGAAAACCCCGGGATACTTTATAAGGAGATGAAAAAAATGGATGTGAAGTTAATTATCTCAAAGATTAGCAGCAGCGAAATCCATACCATTAATGCTTTAGAAGAGCTTGGCTTCAGGATAAAAGATATGCAGGTCAAATACAGGTATGATATTCACCAGTTGGATTTTACTTATGAGCAATTGCCCAAAAATTTTAACCTGCGGGAAGCCACCCCCCATGATGTCGCTCAATTGGTATCTATTGCAGAAGAGTCATTTATGGATTATGGTCATTATTTCGCCAACCATCGCCTGGATAAGACAAAATGTCTTGAGATATACAAAGATTGGACCAGGAGAAGTTGTCTTAATAAAGACATTGCAGACAAATTTTTTCTTGCTGAAAAAGACAATACTATAATGGGGTATTTATCTTTCAAAATCTTCGCTTCAGAAGGGATTGATTATGCTGCCGGTGTAATCGGTGCGGTGTCAAAAAAATTCAGGGAGCAGGATGTTTTCCCTTCCCTGGTGAAAATAGGACTGCTTTGGGGTGCTGAATTAAACCTCAAATGGGAAGAACATAACGTCCTGACAACAAATTTTCCTTCCAATCGTTCCTTTACCAAGGTAGGATTCAGGATCGTCGATTCATTTATTACTTTGCATTGTTGGCTCGATCAATAACATGACAATCCCGGACAAACTCTCTTTTCACAGTTGGGGCCCTTATATTTTTATTGCCTTGACGGTTATTTTCTTTAATCTTATTGCAATTTTTGGCTACGATGTTCTTTTACACGATGATCCCCTGTGGTACACTTATGTGCTGCCCATAATAAAAGCAGCCCACCGCTTCGGATTATCACTGGATTTTACACGTCCTTCCCATATCCATGATTTGGGCCCCGGGTTTTGGAATAATGCCATCCTGAAATTAGGCATCAAAGGCAATTTTGCCATTAAAGCTCAACCATCCCTGGTGGAAACCACCTTCCGGGAAAGTGTTCCCAAGGCCACCCTTGCTTATTTGTTAAAATTCGCCTGGAGGTTTTTCCCACAGTCTTATAAATATGTCGGGGGGTGGGAGATATTTATAAAAAAAAAGAAAGGAAATTTGATATTCCCGTAAATTCAAGCTAAAAGAGAAAAATGATACCCTTCAACAAACCGCTAATAATAGGAAAAGAGCAAGAATATTTAAACAAAGTCATGGAAAACAATAAATTTTCCGGTAACGGTGAATTTACCCAAAAATGCAGTGAAATTCTTGAACTAAAGATTGGCTGCGCCAAAGCCATTATGACATCCTCCTGTACTGACGCACTGGAAATGGCCGGGCTTTTATGCAATCTTCAGCATGGTGATGAGGTCATTCTGCCTTCTTTTACCTTTGTTACCACCGCCAGTGCCTTTGCTCTCCGGGGGGCAGAATTGGTTTGGTGTGATATCCGGGCAGATACAAAAAATATCGATGAAACCAAAATCGAATCCTTGATTTCTTCAAAAACAAAAGCCGTTGTTGTTGTTCATTATGCTGGGGTTGCCTGTGAAATGGATACAATTGTGGATATATGCAAACGTAACAATCTTTTTTTGATTGAAGATGCTGCACAAGCCATCGATTGCTTTTATAAGGGTGAACCTTTGGGGGGATTTGGTGACCTGGGGGCTTTAAGTTTTCATGAGACCAAAAACATACAATGCGGCGAAGGGGGTGCTTTGCTGGTCAACAATCCTGACATGGTGGAACGCGCCCAATTCATACGGGATAAAGGCACCAACCGGATTCACTTTAACCAGGGCATCGTGGATAAATACACCTGGGTGGAATTGGGGTCTAGTTTTTTACTGTCTGAATTGCAAGCCGCGTTTCTTTATCCGCAATTACTGGAAACCAGAGAAATTACTTGCAATCGCCTGAACACGTGGAATCTTTATTA
>WVZO01000048.1:0-2809 GCA_011772425.1 Candidatus Aminicenantota bacterium | reverse complement strand
AGAATGCAAACCAACGGAAAAAGATAATAGAGTATTTGGACGATCAAGGTATTATGGCTATCTTTCATTATGTCCCCCTTCATAGAGCTCCTTACTGGAAGAGAAAATACGATAATATAAATTTGCTGGTAACGGAATGGGTAAGCGAAACACTTCTGCGCTTACCGTTGTATTACAATATATCGGAAAGTGATGTTAGATACATTGCAGATGCTATCCCCCGGTTTTTTAGAGAAACAAGCAAAACCAAGAAAGAACTTTGAGAAAATGAAACAATTCCTTTCAAATTTGCCTGGAAAACTGGCCAATTATCGCATTTATCTGTTCATCGCCATCCCGGTGGTGCTGTTTAATTGCATTGCCGTATTTGGCCCTGATGTTTTACTGATGGATGACGCTTCCATGTATAACTTTGTTTTAAAGGGGAAGTTCCCTTATTTTTACTGGCAAAAAGGTCTTTTTCTGGCTTCACTAACAGAGTGGACAGCCTGGAATATAATGGCCGTCTCCCCACAACTGATCCGGATGACTTATATCCTTGTTTTAATGGCCCCCCTCTCCTGGGTTATTTATCGCTTATTCCGGGAAAGGTTCGGCTTTCCAAAAATCGCTGCCTATACAGCGGCTGTTCTTCCGAATATTTTACCCGGGCAATATCTCATCCCGGCTTTCACAAATGGCTCGTATGTGCTTTTCGGTTTACTGTTAATCATGGGGTGCTTTTATGCTGGTTTCAATTATTTGGATAGACAAGATAAAAAAAATTGGATAAGGTTGCTGACTGCTGCAATCATTTACTTATTATCCACACAATCAATGGAGCAATCTGTTTTTTTCTTCCCGGTGCTTGTATTTGCATTTCTAGGTTATACCAAATTCAATAAAAAACATATCTATTTAATTGCTTCACTTTCCCTGGTATTTTTATTCAAAGTCGCATGGATTTTATTGAATACCCGGCAAGGAGTCGATATCATAAATATACCATATCGGATAATTCTCAAGCGCACCAAATTCTTTTTTTCATCAATGTTACCTTTCCCTCAATGGTTAAGAGAATCGAGTTATTTACTGCTACTACTATTTATTGGTGTTGTCATCACTGGTTTAATTTTCTATATAAAAAACCGGGCCGCTGGATTTCATATAACAAGCTCTTTCTCGCACTTATCTCCCAAACTATATGTCCTTTATGTTTACGCTTTCCTGTTGCTCTGGACTGCGGCAAACATAGCGTTATTTATTGCCTTTGTCTCTACGAAAAATGTAAGATATTTTTATATCTCTGCTTATGGATTAATTGCCTTGTTATTATTATCTTTATATCCGATTATAAAAAAGATATTTAAGAAAAGGAAACTGTTAATATATTCCGTATTCATTCTATTGATAGTCATTTCGGGGATATCCAGGCACATTGAGTTAAAAAATCATTATAATCGGCTCAACGCCAACCAATCGCTGATTATTAAAAATTTAGAGGTGTTTAAATTTTCCCTGGATTCCCAAATTGTTATATACCTTAAGAGGGGCTATAACAATTTTTTTGGTAAATGGATTCAATCCTGCGGCTATTTGAAATATACGCTAAAAAGAGATGATATCGATGGCCTAATCGGTGATAAAAAGCTTTATTACTTCAACTTTTACGATCATTTTAACAGAGATAGCCGATATTATATGCGTAAGATGCAAGGGCTCAATATCCGCCGGCCGCTATTTTTATTTGAACAGGAAAATGACCAACTTAAACACTACGAATATGCGCTTCAATGGAAAGGAGAGTCAAAAATTGCTCCCTGGACAATTTTTCATGCCAATAAAACCACTGGGGTCATCTCGCCATTCATGTCTGGAATAGGTATGGAGGAATATTTATCAACGATAAAGAAGCTGGGGAAAAAAGGCATTTCTCAATCAAATATATTATGGGGAGGACCACCGACAAAGAAAGAACTGCAACGATTAGAACGGGTGGAATTGGAGCCGATATATTTCCATTTTGGCTTTTATGAACCTCCACTTAAATTTAAAAAAATAAAACCAAACCAGGCAAACCAGGCTAAACAGTTTCTATTCACTTCAAGTGTTATTAAACCTATTACCACCGATATGTACTTTGGGGACAAATTCCAGTTGTTGTTATCATATTCGGATGAATCTGCCCAGGAAAATGGTAAAGCCGGTAAATTCAAATTCCTCTACCTATTATGGAAAAGTTTGGAAAAACAAAAAATTAAAAAGCATGCATTAGCAATAACCCTGGTAAAAAATCATAGAAATGTTTGGGGCAAATGGCCAAAATTCTGTTCATCCGGCATGGAATTGAATCCCGGCGATTATATTTTCGGCTATGTTAAAATACCGATGGAGAGATTTAAAAAAGCGGACCACCTGGGTGTCCGGGTGAATGCGCTTGTCGGTCCTCCCAAAACGATTAGTTTAAAGATCCAGGGGAATCATAAATACAAAGCAGACCAGGATGGTTCTAGACTGTTGATCCCAATTGAAAGGTAATAAGGAATAAAAAGGAGAAGGTGGAAAAATATGAAAAATTGCCTGATCCTGGGGAGCGGCCGAAGCGGCACCAGCATGATCGCGGGGATACTGCATAAGGCAGGGTATTTTATGAGGGATAACCTATATTCGCCGCGCCACAGCAATCCCAAAGGATTTTTCGAAAATTGGGAAATAAACGAAATCAACGAAAAAATCTTAGAAAAATATAACAAAAAGGACTCCTCCCTCCTGCATTTGTTAAAAAAAATCTTAAAGCGGCTAAAAAAAGTGAAATACCTCAAACAAGTGG
>WVZO01000446.1:649-13971 GCA_011772425.1 Candidatus Aminicenantota bacterium | reverse complement strand
CTGGTAAACTGTACATGGCTAACCGCGATAATCCGGGTCCTGTCTGTTACCAGGGCCTGCAAATCCTCCATAGACCACCCGCATGGCATGCCTTTGGGTACTGAATCCGTGATGTCGCAATTGGGCAGTAATACCAGGTCGACACCGCGTCTCTCCTGGAGTTTCCAGGGATAAAAATTTGCAGGATACTCATACACATAACTAATGATTTGATCCCCTGGTTGAAATCGGTACCCATTTGCGATCATGCACATCCCTTCTGAAGTATTCTTGACAAAGGCAAGGTTATCCGCTGATGTTTTCAACAGCTTAGCAGCGGCCGCGCGCAGCCCATTTAAAAAGTCATTGTATTTACTGAACAGCATTCCACCTATCCGTTGATGCGCCTCAGCAGTTTCTTGCTCTTTCTTTAGTGCGTTACTATACAGGGGTGACACCCCGCAGTGGGCCAGGTATACACACGAATCTTTTACCGGGAAAAGGTCGTTACTCTTATCAAACATATTCGCTCCTCCTTATTTTTCAGTCTCAGGGCCGTTCGCAATATTCCTGGTAACAGCTTCGCTGATTATCTCAAGAACTTCTCTGAGATTTCTTAGAAGATGCTGAACCATATCTTCTAAAATCAGATACGGAATAATCTGAAATGATGTTGGAATATTCTTCAGTTAATTTATAAAACACGTTTGGCTTCTTCTAATTTAATTTCCCAATACTGTTTTCCTTGTTGGGCAAATTCCCAGGCCATCAGGTCATCATACTTTTCAAAATCCTCTTCGTTGGCTTCATATTCTTTATTAAATTCAGCGAAGCTTTTGCCATATTTTTCTTCAAAATGTGTTACTTCCTCAGAGAAGTCAGAGATTTTGCAAAGTATTTCTGTTATCAGAGAGTCTCTGATTAATTCCGAGACATCCCTGATTGCCAACTCCTTCAACAAATTATTCGACACTTCCTTTTTTGCACTTACCTGCATATTTACCTCTTTTGCCATTAACTTTTACATTTCAGTAAAAGCCTACGACTTATATACAATTCTATAATTATTTAACATAGATTGGCAATTTATTCAACTCATTTTGACATTTTGTCTTATTTAAAAACCTTTTTTTCCAGGGATTTTCTAGAGATTGCAATTTCGGCGGTGGGCAACTCGTTCTTGTGTTTCGCTGCCATCTTTTCCACTTCATCGATTTCCTTGGGGGGGATATGCATTAACACGAGGTGTTTAGGCTTGATAAACTCGTTGATGATTTTTCTTCCTTCCGGATTCATAAAATCATAGTATTGAATAAACGCGACATCGATGCCCTCCTTATTTAATTGGAGTTTTTTGAGATGCTGCTTATTGGGTTCCAGGCTGCCGTCTCCCAGGTGACAAAAAGTCATTCCATTTAAATTTACGATAAATCCCAGGTTATGTGAATCACCATGACGAAGCCGGATGAATTTCATGGGAATACCATTGACCATCACTTCTGCACTGGAATCGCTTGGCGGTGTAATCGCTGTTACTTGCTGCTTGATTTTGGAAAAATGCAAACCATAAAGCGCCAGTTCCAGGGCTGTTTCTTTAGAGCATAAAAGAACGACTTTGGGATTATTCACCAGGTAGTTCTCTGTTAAATTGGAGTCGAAATGATCCCCGTGCTTATGGGTAACCATCATAAAATTAATGTTATCAAACGGTGGTTTAGCTTTCACCAGGTCCTGGTAAATGGCTTTGGGGGTCACCAGGTATAATCCGTAGGCCGTCCCGGAGAGGGCATCGATTAATATTTTCTGTTTGCCCGATGCTACCAGGAATCCTTCGTTAGCGATGTATGTAACCTCTAGGGGTATTTTTGCCGGTATTTCTGCTCCTTTTGCCGTTAACAGGTCCGCTGCCGCTTTATGGCCGCACAACTCTGCAAGGTCCAGGGATGTTTTACCCTGTTTATCTTTAATATTTATATCCGCACCTTTAGCGATGAGCACGTTCACTACTTTGGCTTTACCCATTATCGCGGCTTTATGCAGCAGAGTTCGGCCGAGGTCGTTAATGGGGGTGTTTATGGGAATTCCCCGGTCTAAAAATAGTTCGATAATATCTGTATGTTCCCATTCGAATGCCAATTGAATCGGGACTTTTCCGCTAAGGGTCCTTGCCGTGATATCCGCACCTTTTTCAACCAGCTTTCTAACTATCTCCGTTTGCCCCGTGACCACTGCCATATGGATGGGCGCAGCGTCGAATTTATCTTTTTTGTGAATATCCGCCCCTTTTTCGATTAAAAAATCCACGATCTCCTGGTGGCCTTTATAGGAAGCAATGGCCAACGCTGTTTGCTGGAGTTTATTTCCGGCATTCAATAATTCGGGATTTTTAGCCAACAGGCTTTTAATCTTTTCCAGGTTACCGTCTTTGGCAGCCTTGTGAATTTCACCCGCCTGAACAGGTATTAAAAAAAACACCAGGAGTGTGAATAGGATAATTATTTTTTTTCTCTGCATTATAATGTCCTCCGTATATTTTTGTTGGCTTATCTTCATAGAGAGATCATCATTATAACCAACCTATAGATTAAAATCAATAGGACCTTTTTATTAATATTCTGTAAAAACACACAAAAAAAAACAACGTTTTTCCGGTTGGTTCGTTATAAACATTACGAACGATTCCTATAGGGTGGGGACGCCGTCCCCCTTTTGACAAACCAGTTTATATTTGTTATAATTTAACAACTCTACTGAAATGAATGCCTGGAATGGAATTTTATATGGATAAGATAAAGAAATGGTTTAAAAATAAATGGAAAACAAATAAATTCAAGGTTATGGCTATTTAAGCTATTAACATAAGGAGGATTAATTCATGAGAAAAAAACTCGTTTTTTTAACTGTGTTGTTTTTCATCTTGGTACTTTCTGGCTGTAATTTGTTCCAGACTAACAATGATGATAATGCTGGCTCATCTGATACGGTATTGGTGAGCTATGAACAAGTAACCACCCTATCGGTACAGGTCCTGGATCAATACCTCGGAATCTTGAGTACCCAGTGGAATGCTCTATATGGGATTACCCTCGACAGCCTCATCGAGGCTACCCAGTATGATGTTAGGATTTACAAAGTAATTTACAAAACTTACTTTAAAGGAGAGCCAGTAATCGTTTCCGGGGCTGTGGTTATACCGGAGACCCCGGGACCTTACCCGGTGGTCAGTTATCAGCGTGGGACTATTTTTCGCAGCCAGGATGCTCCTTCTCAATTTACCACTCTTTTTTCAGGGGTTCCCATCCTGGTCTGGGGGATCGTGTTTTCTTCATCATGCGGGCATGTGTGTTCAGCCCCTGATTTGCTGGGATTTGCCGAGAGTAGAGATATCTTTCATCCTTATCACCATGCCAGTGATGCCGATACTTGTGTAAATATGCTCAGGGCCACCAGGGAAGTATGTAATGACTTAAATGTGGAATTGACAAATGAGTATTTCCTTGCTGGTTATTCCGAAGGCGGGTATGTTACCATGGCGCTGCTGAAACAAATCACTCGGAAACACAAGTACGAATTTCCTTTAGTTGCTGTATCCATTGGCGGGGGCGCTCATGATATTCTCTCCACCATGCAGCAGTGGCTTCAGGGTACCGTATATCCTTATACCCCGATTATCTGCTTTGTGATCCAGGGGTACCTGGAGTATTACGACATGGATAGGAACTTGAATGAGATTTTTCAATCACCTTATGCCGAACGTTTGAGAGACGGGTTGCTAAAAACAGAGGAACTGGATCACTTTGCGCTGGCAGACCAGTTAACTCCCTTTATTGAAGAACTTTTTACCCCGCAGTTCCTTGCCGATTTCCGCGGAAATGGTGAAACCCAACTGAAAGAGGCTTTAGAAGAAAACAATCTTTTAAAAGGCTGGTTCCCCTTCGCCCCGGTAAGAATATACCAGGGTAATTTTGACCAGATCATTCCCTACAGCAATTTTCAAGCCGCCCACCAGTATTTCGGTATGTTTCCCTATGTCCAATGCATACCACTGGAAGGGAGAAGCCACGGCGATGGTAATTTTCTCTTCTTCATAGAAACTGTCAATTGGTTTAGTACTTTCCAATAAACCTGTCGAGAAACGATATTGCCCTTCTTGCCTGTCCCCTTGTTCCCTTGTTCGTAACGGTTAAGCTCCAGCCGCAAGCCTCAAGCCTCAAGCAATAAGACATTTTTGCCCATCACCTTATTCTCTTATTCTCCTTTTGACAAACCGGATTACTTTTGTTATAATTTAACGACTGTATTGAAATGAATGCCTGGAATGGAGGTTTATTATATGGATAAGATAAAAAAGTGGTTTAAAAATAAATGGATTCGCCGTGTGAGTTTTGTGATAATCGGTGCGTTGTTGGGATTTGCTTATTATTATTTTATCGGCTGTGCCGGAAACAGTTGTCCCATCACTTCCAATCCCTATGCCAGTATCGGTTACGGTTCTATTATTGGATTGGTTCTTTCCGGTGGTAGCAAGAGAACCAAAGACATGGGGTAAGGATTTTTTTCTTTTTTTGTACAATTGATTGAATGAATGGTGGAATAGAGGTAGAAAGAGCTCCGGTATTTTATTGACCAGTCTTTTAGCATGGTGCCAGGGTATGGAGCGAAGGCGAATCGATACTCTGGCGCAATGCCACGGTATTGATCGAAGTTGAAACAGTACTCTGGCGCAGCGCCACGGTATTGATCGAAGTTGAAACAGTATCCTGGCGCAGCGCCACGGTATTGATCGAAGTCGAAACAGTGCCCTGGCGCAGCGCCACGACATTGATCGAAGTCGAAACAGTACCCTGGCGCAGCGCCAAAGTGTCGGTCAATTATAAGGATGGAACTTTGAAATATGGATTTCTTTTATCTGCCTATCATTTTTTTCCTTTGCCTACTGTGACGATGTCATCGCAGCCTTCGATACTCTTTCCATCCATTGTTTTTCCTGTAAGGCAAGCGTTGGTATATCCGTGTTGTATGCCCGTTTCTTGCGTTTTAAAGTGCAAGACCATGTCCAGGTCACCGTCGTTGTCCACATCCTCGATATGGCCTTTTCCATGAGCTTCTGCTGCTTCTCCTGGCCCGAACTTAACACTCAACGGGTCAACGTTAGTGGCATCGAAGTTGTCGGTAGTCAGTATTGCCACCGGGATAACGCCTTTGCTGCGAGGAGTAATCGCATTGGGCCAACTACCGGGTTTGATATCGATCTCTACAGTGATGACAGCGGGTCCGGGGTGTTCAAAAACATAGACTTTTTTGTCATAACAGGGGACAATGATCTCGCCTTTTCCATCACCATCCGCATCTCCCGGCACTGTTTGAATGGCTATTCCACCCAACAAATTCCCACTGTTCCACACTATTTCGTAGGTGTCATCGCCCGTGTTTTCAAAGAGATAAACGATATTATCCATACAGGGAGCAATGATCTCCTTTTTTCCGTCGTTATCCTGGTCGCCAACGGATACGAAATGCATATAGTGGGGCATAACAGGACTAATCCATGCCAATTGGTAACTATTGTCTCCTGCGTTTTCAAAGATACAAACGAGTTTGTCTACACTTCCGGCAATTATTTCTTCCTTCCCATCGCTGTCTGCATCGCCTATGGTTATACACATTAGACGGTTGAAAAAGCTTCCACTATCCCAAACCAGGGCATAAGAGTTGTCCCCGGTGTTCTCAAAGACATGGATTTGAGGATCGATATCCCCGGAACCAACGATTATCTCTTTTTTACCATCTTTATCCAGGTCTCCCACTGCCCCTTGAAGAACAGTATCGATAAGGGCACTTCCGCTGTTCCAGACCTCTTCATAGGCGTCATCACCTGTGTTTTCAAACACATAGATTTTTCCTTTATTTGCTTGCCCCCAACCCGTTCCAACAATTATCTCGGACTTTCCGTCATTATCAGCATCTCCTATGAAGAGTGCGGTACCACCATCCTCACCAAAAAGAGTGTCGCCGCTGTCCCAGGCCAATCGGTAGTTATTATCACCAGTGTTTTCAAGAACATAAGCTTTTATCTTCCCAGACAACGGTTGATGGTCCATTGTAATTATTTCTCTTTTTCCATCTTTGTCCAGGTCCCCTACAGCTATGCTGATATAACAATCATTACCGGTAATAATACCTACACTGTTCCAGACCAATTGGTAGGAATCATCCCCTGAATTTTCAAAGATAAAGATTTTTCCATCATAGGTCTTAGAATTGTCTGAGACGATAATCTCTGTTTTGCCATCAAGGTCCAGGTCACAGACTGCTGCTTTATAAGCAGGATTAGGAAGAATATTCCCGCTGTCCCAGACCTTCTCATACATATTGTCATAAGCCGGGCTTCCGGAACCTGCCCAACTTATCCCTAAAAAGAGACTAATAACGATAATGATGATAAAATGTTTCATTGTAAACATGTTAACACCTCCTTATTTGTAATAGTTAAGCCCCAGCCGCAAGCCGCAAGCAAAAAGCTGGTGCTTGAAGCTGGAGCTTAAAGCTTAATTGTTATTTTTCCTCTTGTAGACATTTTTGCCTGTCACTTTATTCTCCTTATTCTTATCGTTATCCGTTCATCATTTCGGTCAATCCAGCGACGAGGATGTTAATCCAGGTATTTAATTGGGATTGAGCTTGGCAATCGACGATCCAGTCATTTTTATCCGTTGCACCAAAAGTGATGCACCCGTCCGTTTTCTTGCTAATGTCGTTTACCAGTTTATTGATGGCATCCTTGTATTGACCAGAATCGATTGCCGCCATGACCTGGTCCAGTTTATTGAGGAGAGCATTTCTCCGGTTTTGGGCATTTTTGGCGAAGCTGGTGTCGGGGAGATTGGCGATGATATTCTTTATGACAACGACTCCTGCCTGGGGTGATATGATTTCTATTTGCAAAGAATGGTGCGTTTCCTGGTTACCGGAGTTATCGATAGCCCAGTATTGGATCGTGTAGGTGCCTACCTGGTTGAGGTTGATAGTCGCATTTGCATTTGACACCACTGTTTCACTGCCGTTAATTATATAGTGAATTTCCTTAACCCCGGAGGTCGCGTCCGATGCCTTCAAGAGGATGGCGGCGTGGTTGATGTAGGTGTTCCCGGAGCCATTTCCATGAATCGCGGCCGCAGTCTCGGGGTCCGCTGTGTCAACTTTGAAGCTGTACGTTTTATGGGGACTTTCTTCATTGCCGGCCTTATCCACCGCGTAGTATTCGATCGTATATGTCCCGTCTCCCGGGTAGAAAACCGCATGATTACCCTGAACTATCGTAAAGACGATGTCGGAGTCTTTCTTGTAATAAATTTCCTTGACCCCCGAACCGTTGTCTTCTGCTGTGATGGTCACCTGGACCGCTGATTTGAACCAGCCGTCAAAGCCACCAGGAGCGGCGGGATTGGTGGTCAACATAGAAACCGGTGGGATGGTATCGACGATTTTCACTGTAAGCTGCTGCGTGCTTTCCACATTATCCGCATAATCCACGGCATAATAGTTGATTGTATAGGTGCCCGGTTCACCCAGGGTAAATTTTGCTTCGTTCCCGGTAACAGTATTCCAATTACCGTTAATGCTGTATTTAACCTCTTTAACCTGGGATAAATCGTCAGTTGCCGTTAGTGTAACCTCTGCCGTATCTTTGTATTCATTGGGGTTAGCAGTGGGGGTTCCGACGATGGTATACCCTGTCTGCGGCGTCATCTTATCGATTTTGACCGCGGCTTGCTTCGGCGGATATTCCACATTATCTCCATTATCGACGGCATAATATTCGATGGTGTACTTAACAGGTTCTTCAAGGGTAAATTCAGCCGTATCCCCTATAACGACGTCGGAGAACCCGGTGCTGAGTGTATAATGAATCTCTTTGACACTGGAATTGGTGTCCGCGGCCGTGATGGTCACTTTCACATCGGTGTTGTTCCATCCGACGTTATTAGGAACCGGATCGAATGAAATGGAAGAGTTGGGCGGGATGGTATCTTCAACAATGATTAATACATCATTCGATGATGAAATTTCACCATCGCTTACGGTTAGAGTAACAGTATGTTCACCAGGTGGGAAAATATGTGTCAGGGTAACCTCAGCATCTGTTGGCGGCTCATTGGGGGCAGGAATGGTTCCTGAAGCAAGTTCTGTATCGCCTTGTTTCCACTGGTAAGTGAGAGCATCGCCATTTGCGTCAGAGACATGACCGATTTGAGTGACTTCGGTTCCTTCGTGGGTTTCCTGTTCCACGGTTTGGTCGAGGCCGGCATCAACTACAGGGGGCTGGTTCGTCCACGTTCCCAGGACATGGATGTTGTCGATCCAACCGCTGGTCCATTCCCAATTATCCTGGGGACTGGTATGATAACCATTTATTGCATAAAAATAGTTAAAAGCTGTATTGGTAAGATTTGTGGTAAAGGTTTTGGGACTTCCATTTATGTGACTTGTTCGGGCGGCATCTGAGAAAATGCTAATGGTAACTTCATTTTCGATTTTTTCAAGACGAACGTAATATGTTTTATTCATGGATATAAGAAAGTCAAGAAATTGTGTCCATTCCAAAATTTGTTTCTTATTTTCGTAAATACGGAGAGCTAAATGAGGAACTCCGCCCCCTCCTGGCCACCCTGCATAAAACACACCGAAAATACCGTTTTGTATTTCACTCATTGTACCGGGGGTATCTGAAAAACCCGGACCCACTATATTTCCATTTCCTCCATGATTGGAAATATTGATGTCGTATTCCAGGACAAAATCCGTGGTAGAAAAAGGTCTATAAACATATCCGGGTTCGTATCTTATCCAGTGGTTGAATTCCAACCGGTGGTTATTGGTACAGTTTATTTCAATCTTATTTTTCGGATCGTATTCTACCCAGTCACTATTACAGACACTGAAGTCTTCAAAGATTTCCTGGGTATTTGTAGGCGTTATTTGCCCTTTGACATAGATGTTGTCGATCCAACCGGTGGTCCATTCCCAATTATCCTGGGGATCGGCAAGATAACCATTTACTGCATGAAAATTGTTAAAGGTTGTATTAATAAGATTTGTGGTAACTGTTTTTGGGCTTCCGGATATATGTGTGGTTCTGTCAGGATCTGAAAAAATACTTAGCTTAAGAGTGTCTCCGTTCTTCTCAAAACGAACATAATATGTAGTATTTGTATTTATCCAGATGCGATTGGGTATTTCACCCCATCCTCCCCAACTCCATTCTACGCTGCCATTAACAAACGTGGCGATATCGATCTGAGGTCCACCAAATCCGGCATAATAAACAGTATAAACACCATTTTGTATTGTATCCATTGTCCCGGGGGTATCTGAAAAGCCCGGACCGATAACATTGGCATTTCCTCCATCATCAGTAATATTGATATCGTATTCCAGGACAAAATCTTGTACGGGATACTCTCTAGCAACATATCCGGCCTGGTATCTTCTCCAATGATTGAATTCCAAACGATGGTCATACGTGTAGTCCAATTCAATTTTGTTTGTTGGGTCGTATTCTTGCCATAAACCCTTATCAACGGAAAAGTCTTCGAAGAATTCTTGCTTTTCAGACTTTTCACCTAAAAACGTTACGCTAAAAAGCGCAAGGAAAACTAAAACAAAAATTTTTCTTTTCATAATCTAACCTCCTATGTAAATTTATTTTTTTTTTGCCTGTTATTTTTTCCCTTTGCCGACTGTGACGATATCATCGCAGCCTTCGATACTCTTTCCATCTTTTGTTTTTCCTGTGAGGCAGGCTGTGGTATCTCCATACTGTATGCCTGTTTCTTGCGTCTTGAAGTGCAAGACAATGTCCAGGTCACCGTCGTTGTCCACATCCTCGATATGACCTCTTCCGTGAGCTTCTGCTGCTTCTCCTGGCCCGAACTTAACACTCAACGGGTCAACGCTAGTGGCATCAAAATTGTCGGTAGTCAGGATTGCCACCGGGATAACGCCTTTGCTGCGGGGATTAATCGCATTGGGCCAACTGCCGGGTTTGATGTCGATCTCAACAGGGAAAACAGCAGGTCCGGGGTGTTCAAACACATAGACTTTGCCATCATAACTTGGGACGATTATCTCTCCTTTTCCATCCCCATCCTGATCGCCAGCAGCTACATATTCAATAAGGCCACCAATGACATTTCCGCTGTTCCAGACTTCCTGGTAATCGTTATCCCCGGTGTTTTCAAAAAGATAGACTTTACAAGCATCCACGCATGGAGCAACTATTTCTCTTTTCCCATCATGGTCTTGATCGCCGGTAGCAGGCAGGTAAATTCTACCATCCAATGTGCCGCTGTCCCACACCTCTGTGTACGTGTTATCCCCAATTGCTCCCGTATGCTCAAAGACACGAACCGCACACTCTCCTTCGTGAGACCCGACTATTATTTCCATGTTCCCGTCTTTGTCCTGGTCTCCTATAGTCGCTTGCGGCGATTTACCAAAACCGCTTAATGTCGAAACTAACTGGTAGGAGTTGTCACCAATATTCTCAAAGACACGTACCACTCTTTCAATACCACCAGACCCGACAATAATCTCCATTTTACCGTCTTTATCCGTATCACCCACTGCTCCTTCAGCGACGGAATCTCCAGTCGTATTTCCGCTGTTCCATACCGGCTGGTAGGCATTATCCCCGGTATTTTCATATACACGAAGTTTGCAGACACTCCAGTGAGAGCCTGCTCCGATTAAGATTTCCTGTTTCCCATCTTTGTCTGCATCCCCTAAAAAAAGTGATGTAATCCCCATACCATCAAGATCGCTTCCACTGTGCCAAACTTCTTGATAGTCATTGTCTCCGATGTTTTCAAAAACATGGATCTTTGAATTTTGCGGTGATATGTCATCACATTCTGNNATTGTCCTGGTCCCCAACGGCGATGCGGCCAATGCGCATCGTAATTGTAGTTCCACTATCCCAGACAAGTTGATATGAGTCATCTCCCGTATTTTCAAAGACATAGACCTTTGCATTTCCGCCAGGGGAAAAATCTACAGCGATAATCTCAAGTTTGCCATCTCCATCCATGTCTCCAACTGCTACGTCAAAGACGGGGTTAGAGATAGCACTTCCACTGTCCCAGACTTTCACGTAATCATCTCCATCGACCGCACTTACTTTATTAGTCCCACTTGAAACATTTATGATTAAAAGAATCAAGGAGACTAAAACAAAAATTTTCTTTTTCATCATCACACCTCCTGGATAAAATATTTGTTAAACATCTGTCCTTCCTCTTTTTCTTCTTGCTCAATTTTATTACTTCTACTTAGATATCATAACTTTTGGATTTTTTCTTTCACTTTGACAATAGTTTAGATTTTTTTATTGAAATGTTGAATTAACAGGGATTTCGAGTTGTACATATTTATAAATGTGTAGAGAAAAGGTTGAGGTTGAGGTTAAGGTTGAGGAAAAGATTAGCCACAAAGAGACACGAAGAAAAGAAGAGAAGAAACGGAGAAACGAAGAACAGAAGAAAAATTTAGCTACCAAAGACACAACGGAACACAAAAAAACAAAATAAGATTTATTGACAAATTGATCGATTAGATGTATCATTAATTTAATAATGTTTGGAAAAAGGAGTGAAGGAATGAGGGTCAAGAAACGTAAAGCCGGGAAATGGATTTTTGTCTCGATTTTTATACCTGTTATTTTGTTTATTTCAACAATAAATGCTCAAACCCGCAGAGCATTCCTGGTGGGGATTAATAATTATGAACCCAAAGAACCGATTAAAAAAACGCTATGCAGAAAGAAATGGAAAAATCTTCACGGCTGTATCAACGATGTGGAGGCCATGAAAGGGGTACTGATTTCCCGCTTTTATTTTGAAAAAGAAGATATTCATGTGCTGAAAAATAAGGAAGCCACGAGGAATAATATTTTATCCGGTATTGAAACACACCTGATCAAGGAAGCAGCCCCTGGTGATGTGTGTGTATTCTACTTTGCCGGCCATGGTTCCCGGGTAAAAAATTCAAAGTCTAAAGAACCTGATAAAAAGGATGAGACCCTGGTGCCTGCCGACTGGTATCGCGGTGTGGGTGATATCCGGGATAAGGAGTTGAAAAGGCTATTCAACCGGGTAATGGATAAAAAAGCAAACCTTACCGTTATTGTCGATGCCTGCCACAGCGGATCTATTTCCCGGGGGATTCCTGTTCCCTTTCACTATAGGGTACTCCCGGAGAATACCTGCGATGCGGCCGACCCGCCGGATAAGGCAAAAGAACCGGCAGAGAGGGGCGCGTTGATCATTTCGGCGTCCCGGGATTTCCAGCGGGCGGCAGAGATAGAGGATGAAAACGGTGTTTGTTACGGCCTGTTTACCTGGGCGCTGATTAAAATAATAAGAAGCGTCCCACATGATGAACCTGTTGGGAATATTTTGCTAAGAGTAAATGCATTAATGGAAAGCGAAGGTATAAGGCATAAGGTAAAGCTGAATGAACCTATCCTGGAAGCGAAGTTAAGGAATAGACCGTTGTTCGGTTCAAGACCGGGAAAAGATGTCGGTATCGCGGCTGCTGTGGTTAAGGTCGGCGTCAAAGGGATTACCTTCCAGGCCGGTCTGGCGGCAGGGATAAGAAAGAATTGCGAACTCAAAAAAATAAGGACAAAAGAAGATGAACCAGTGGTGAGGGTGCGAGTTACCGAGGTGTACGGTTTAAACTTCTGCCTGGCGGAAGTGATCCATGGAGATGCCGGAGAAATAAGTGTCGGCGACCTGTTCGAAATTGACCGCTGGGTGGCTCCCAGGGAGGCCAGGATGAAGATATGGATACCCGGAAGCAGCCTCTCCCATGAAAGATTGCTCAGTATTTCCCGCGAGATAACCACACTCAAGAATTCAAATCTTATCGAGTGGGTAGAAGACCCCACGGAAATGGATCCCACTCACATTATGTCCTGTTATGGGTCATCCTGGCGTATCGTAACCCGTGACGGCAAAGTAACGAAACTGGGGAAAAAACCAAAGGCAGAAGCAATTCTTGAAAAGATCATGTCGGGTCGTCCGGTGGGGAGTAAAAAACCGCGTTTTTTTCTTCATTTGCCTTTGAGTTCTCGAATGCAAAAGATAATCGCCTCAGAAATCAACCATTATAGTGATTCCACAGAGATTTTGACTTCCAGTCAGGGCGCCCAATATATCCTGGTGGGACGGCTTAGCGGGAAGAGTATCGAGTATGCCTGGGTGCTTCCCAATATTTCCCGGCTGGTTTTTTGCCTCCGGCGGCCAGGGGGCTCTTTTGTAAAACCGCCCCCTGGACCCCCG
>WVZO01000446.1:385-590 GCA_011772425.1 Candidatus Aminicenantota bacterium | reverse complement strand
ATGGATTGCAGTTGGAAACGATGAATTGGCCAAACTTAGAGCGGTGAATGATCTTCGTAAGAATCTCCTGCGCCTGGTTAAAATAAGGGCCTGGATGCAGTTATCCTCTCCTACGGATAGGGGAGATTTCCCCTATCGCCTGGCCCTTAAAAATTCGAAAACCGGGGAAGTCAAAACCAGGGGGCCATTGATGGAAGGAGAAAGC
>WVZO01000446.1:0-284 GCA_011772425.1 Candidatus Aminicenantota bacterium | reverse complement strand
AATCCGGGTAAAAAAAGTTATGGGCGTTATGTTTATGTGTTCTCCATCGACAGCTTTGGAAAAGGGGAGCTTTTATTTGGCGATTCAGAAAATTATTTTCCTGTTACCGATGAATTCCAGGCTGAAATCCAGCCTGGGGATAAAGAAATATTTAAAATAGCCGAGCCTTTCGGAGTGGATACATTATTCCTGTTGACAACCGAGGAACCAATTACTAACACAGAAGTACTGGATTTTAAGGGGGTGCGCAGGGAACCGGAGAAAGTGAAACGGTATACTCCCCT
>WVZO01000705.1 GCA_011772425.1 Candidatus Aminicenantota bacterium | reverse complement strand
AGTTAGCATGGGTTTTGGGGCAGGACTTCCTGCGGCCGCTCCTTCCATACATATTTTATCTGCCATTGCATATTTATAGTTATGTTCGTGATTCTGGATGGCATCTTCTTGTATTGAACCGACACCGTTTCTATCTCCACCGGGGGGGATGGTTCGTTTTTCCTGTGAAGCTGTCTTGATATCCTGCGTGTAATAATTGTCACCCTTACTGTCGATCCAGTGCCCGCGAAGGAACTGACCCCGGTAATCCGGGATGTTAAACGTCCTACCGTCCCTGTAGCCGCCGTAAATGGTCCCAATTACCGCATATAATTCAGGATACTGGGCGATATCGAGCTCCCTGCCGTCACAGAACATCCAACCCATGGCTTCGATATTAGTGGTGGGGCTGGAGGGGTTTGAGATGGAATTGCCGACCTTACCGGCATACGCTACCACGGTTCCAACCGGCACAGTGTCCGGCAATACAGGCGTGATGGGAACCGGTGGCTCTACCGGTATCCCGTCTTGTTGTTCATCAATCATGATCTTACTCCTTTTTCTGTTTTATAACGGACCTTACACATAAAAAAAACTCAACAATGCTCTAACGTACCATTATTTCATATCTAAAGAGTTTTTTCAATAGCGATCCCCTTTTTCCCCTCTGGAAGAGTTAAAAGGGAGAAAAATGAAAGGGGACAGGCAAATAAACCTTATCGTACTCTCCCACTTCAAATCCATAGGTGTTTTCTGCGATTTTTTTGAACTTAACCTCAACATCTTTTCCACCATCAGCACAGGCACTTTGCGCTTTGCGCCCTGCGCCCTGCCCCCTGCCCCCTGCCCGTGACGCTATGCGCTGCCCCCTGCGCTGGTAACCCACTGGCTTCTTATGCATCAATTCGCCGAAATCCGTCTCTATTAACAGGTTGCCTTCTTCATCCAGCCGCGTGCCTTTCACATCTTTATATTCGAACCTTATAGCTTCGGGATTTCCACCGGGTTTCACCATCCAATCGTACTCGATCTCTTTTTCGATTCCATATACTTTTAAATCGATATTTTTATAAATACGTTTATACAAAACAGCCTTTGAGGTCGGGATATCGCAGTGCCATTGGGATTTATCTTTTCCTTTAAAATAATTTACCCTGTGTTTCGTCGCTTCCACAGGGACCATCTCCGGATTCTTGTTAGCATCCAGGAAAATAAGCCTTGAGACATCACGCAATGTTTTAGGTGAGTAATGTGATTTAGGTGAGTATGGTGAGTGAGGTGAGTAAGGTGAGTGGGTTTCTTCAACGTGTCTTATACTATCAAATACCAATCCTTTTTTTGTCAACCACAGGGTATACCTGAAGGCTTTGGCATAAAAAAGCGTCTTTTCATTCACCTGCCCCTTGTTGGACACAAAGTATAGGGGGATCTTCCCGAAATTAATGTCAGGCCGTAATGCCCCTTTATATGGCTCTGCAGCTTGAACATCCTGCACCTGTTGCACATGTTCGCCTTTACCTGGCGCAATAGCCAATAATAACCAGATGCCGGAAATAATAACCAAAATAAGATATCTTTTCATTTTTTTCACCTTCACCACGCGGCGCGTGGGTTCTAATATTATTTTAAATTACAGCACAACTGCCATTTTTTGTAGTTAAATAGCCACAGAGAGCACAGAGGTCACAGAGAGTTCCATTCAACTTACTCACCCTTAGAACCTCAATTTAAAGCCGGTGCTTAAGCTCAAAAAGGAGGGATTGATTTTAAGGGTCCGGAGGCTCATTATCGATGTTATTTTTTCTATGAACTCCTGTTGGGAACCGGAACCGGGTATCCAGGAGCTGAGAACTTCGTTTATGTAAATCTCAGATGATGCCATGGGACAGAAAAAGTACCTGCAACTGAAAAAAAATATCACCCTCCGCAAAAGTGAGACGTTCAATTCCGCGCCGATGTTTAATCCTAATCTTATCGTGGGTTTGATAGACGCTTTTAATTGGAATAGATTCTTATACCAACTGATACGGTCTGAATAATAATAGGTATATCCCAGCGGGGAGACCTCGCCGTTGAACATGAAAAAACCAGGCCCCCCGGAAAGATCAACGTTTAAGCCATGTCCCCAATAGAACCGGGTCACCACGTTTAAACCTAAGGTATATCGAGTTAAATGACCATCTGTTTCCGCGGCCCAGTCTATATTTTCTCCCCGGACAACATAAAATGGGGTAATCAACGGGTAGGGAGAGTATAGATATTCCAGGTAAGTGGAATAGAAATTATCCCTTCCCTTAAGGGTGTTTTTATGGAACTCTCCCAACAATTGAATTCCTAACTTCTTTGTAATCATGTAATTCACCATCACGCTCAACCCTATATCATTCTTATTGGTGATATCCAAAACCTGAGAAGCATTAGAAATAGAATCGAATGCCCAGATGTAGTAAAATAGCGGGGAATAGGTATGATTATAAGTGGAACTTAAAAAATGAATATTGAATCCAATCCCGATACCTAATTCCCATTTATCCCGGTTTCCTTCCGTTGAACCTGTTGATGAAGCAGCGGAGGCGCAAAGGCTGCTTATTAAGATGCCTATGCAAAATACAGCCCACCGTATCGTTTTCATTTTAAATTCTCCTATGCTAAATTATAGCTCAATTTTACAATTCTTGGGTTTAATTTTATAATAATTTACCTTTTTTTGTAGAATACGGAATTAGAGAAAATTTTCAAGCATTTTTTTGCCCTGCCCACAACCAGGTCAAGCCGGAACCAAAAAGATTATTTTTAACCACAGAGGCACAGAGGACACAGAGTTTTTTAT
>WVZO01000743.1 GCA_011772425.1 Candidatus Aminicenantota bacterium | reverse complement strand
CCGGGTTTGCCGGAACGACTACTGGTACCGGGGCTTCTGCCCTGCTGCCCAATCCGGATGGTAGTTGTATTACGACGATAATAAGTTTGTGCGAAGATCCTGTAGAAATACCTTTATTTTCTACTGTTAATCCTGTTAATAAGAACATCTAGAATTTAAATTGCTCCTGCGGGTACATGCCAGTACGCTGTGTGCGCTGCATCCTTATTGTGCGCGAGGATTCTTTCCCGCTTCAAAAAAGAAGGGGAAGGAAAAGGGAGAATTTCACTTGCAAATATGGTTATCANNGTATGAAAGATGTTAACGTGTCTGAATTCGTGCACCTTCAACAGGTTGATGTGGACAAAGATATCTCCATCGGGTGGAACCGCTTTTTCCCCACCATCTTCATCTTGAATCGGTACGCCCTGGAATTACTGGAAGCTCTCAGGAATAAAAAATCCGTTCCCCAAAATGAGGAAACGGAACGGTTTTTTAACGAGCTGTTCAAATATAAATTTATTTACGATACGGAAACCGACCCATCCAAAGACGATTTTGTCATGATGATGGAGGAATCGCTGGCTGTGCTAAAAAAAAAAGGGGATGATTTTTACCGGTTAAAAAAAGCCTATGACAGGATGACGATTTTTAACGCTGAGTGTAATCTTGTCTGCCCCTATTGTGTAAACCGATACAAACGAAAACATGGGCCAGTAAAGAAAAACCCTGCCCATAGGTGGAAAATTGTCAGGGATTGCATCGAGCAGTACGTTTTAAAAAAACGGGAAAACAGTTCGGAACCGGTGAAAATATCCTTCAACGGTGGTGAAATTTTGCTGGAATGGGGGCTGATAAAAAAAATCCTTCAATGGCTTACAGGAAAATATAAACGCATGAATTTTGAATTTCACATGAATACCAACCTCTCCCTTATGACCGAGGAGATCGCCAGATTCCTGGCGCAGCACAATTTTAATTTAGATATCAGTATCGATGGGTATGAACGTGCTCACAACAGGACCAGGAAATATCGCAGTCAAGAAGGATCTTTCGCTGACGTTCTCAGGGGATTAACCATTTACCGGAAATTCAACCAGGAGAATCCCATTAACGCGTTCCAGGGAACCATTGATTTTATCGATGAGTTCAACCCGGAAGAAGTCTATGGAATGGAAAAACACGGCTTTTTGCTGGCACGCCTGGCACCGAACCTGCTGAATGTAACCCAGGAAGATGCGTTAAAAAAAGCCGGGGTGATGGGAAAATTCCTGGAATTAAATGACAGGCATCCATTCCAGGTTTCAGAATTATTTTTCTCAAAGGCCAAAGACAGGATTAACCGGGATGAATACCGTTTTTCTTTTAATTGCCAGGGATTAAGCTGCCTTCCCGGCATGACAATTTTTCTCAACGTTTCATCTCCAGGAGTTTCGCTGGTATGTGCTTATGTGCATGATGCCTGGCTTCCCCTTGAAGACGTGGAATATGATATTTACAACCCGAAACTCTGGCACCGGGCGTACCGGTTTATAAAAGAACGGGCAGAGGCGATAAAAAAATATTGTTTCGATTGTCACCTGGTGGGACTTTGCAGCGGCGGATGCATTTATACGGGTCTGGATAATGAAAACCAGCTCAATAAAGCGGCGTGCACATACCAGGAAGAATTATGGCGCATCTATATCGATAAAGTGTACCATGACAGCGACAGGGAAAAATCCTGACACTGGCCAAATCCCATGTAACGAAACGTTACGATGAGTGAAACAGGGATTATGATTAATGTTTCCAGGTATAGAAGAAAGGATTTCCGGGACACTTCCCATCTCTATCGTAACGTTTCAATACGACCTGAAATGCCGGTTGAAAGGAGGAAGAGGGGATCTAACCGGCAGCAAAGAAAATGGTTGTAACGAATCGTTACGATGGTTCGATTCGCTTAAGTAAGGTAAAAACAGGTTAAAATCATCTTTATAAAACGATTCCGGGTGTTTTTTCTTCATGTTGGCACCACCCTTGCTTTCTATTTTGCGGTTTGATTGATCTTAAACCAAAAATTTAAAACCATTTAAAGGAGGATAATCATGGCAACAGTAATCTCGGATGTAGGAGCAACGGCTATACCTTCTACTCCTGTATCGACAGGCCAGGACGCCACCTGTATTGTTATTGATGTAGCCTGCAGTGGCCCGGATTCGACCTGTATCGCTCTCGATTTAGCTTGTGGTGCAAGCGCGGCCAAACCTGCAACTGGAATAATCGTTTAGAGCCTTTCAGAAAAAGATGTGCGAACTGCGAACAACGGGTGGGAGGGCCTGAAAACCCACCCACCCCCCCTTCCTCCTATTTTCCGGGCGATCATCTTATCCAACCGCAAGGAGAACGCGCATGAAGACCCAAAAACCCAAAGAAAAAAAAATGTATCCAGGAGAATTTCATGTCATAAGGGATAGTGATACAATTCTTGCCTTCGATATCGAAAATGCCAGGTTAATTAAATTGAACGACCTTGAATTAAGGGTTTTAAATAAGGCAAAAGAAAAACCCGCTGCTATCTCGGAATTAAAAAGAAGGCTTTCACCTGAGAAATCTGAAAAGGTAGAAGAAGCCTCAGATGAATTGATAAGGGTAAATATGCTGGGTTACAAACCATTCAAAGGGATTTCCCGGAGAGAAATCGCGGAATTTGAGAGAAAAAAGCTGGCGGAATTGAAGAAATCCAACGTAACCCAAATTTGCCTTAACGTGACCCATAGGTGCAACCTTCATTGTGACTATTGTTACGGAGAAGACGGTTCTTACGGTGGACCGGCCGTCCATATGAAAAAAGAAACGGCAGAGCAAGCCGTTCAATTCTTGATGAAAGAGTCGGGCAGCTCTGATTTTTGCCGGCTTACATTCTTTGGCGGCGAGCCTTTGTTAAACTTTGATTTAGTAAAATATTTGGTTCCGTATGCAAGAGAACAAGCCGCAAGGCATCATAAAAAAATATATTTCGGTATGACCACCAACGGGGTCTTATTAGACGATGAGAAAATCGATTTTCTGATTAAAGAAAAGATCGATATGACATTTAGTTTCGATGGCCCTAAAAAGATCCACGACAAAAATCGCCGCTTTAAACTCGATAAGGAACAAAGTTCATATGATTTAATCTATCCGAAGATTTCAACGTTTATTGAAAAAGCAGAGAAAAATAATAGCTTTTATGGTTTCAGAGCCACGTTAACCCGCCCGGGTATACTAAACATATATGATGTAGCGAATTTTTTCAGGAGCTTCAAAACCAGGGAGATCCATTATGATATTGCTGAATACAGGAAAGGTATTTCGCCGCGGGGTTTAGCGATTAGCGAAGATGATTTAAGGCTTTACAGGCAAAAGGTGAAAGAAGTGGCTGAGGATTTTGGCAAAAATAAACAAAAATCCAACTATGATTCTCTATTTTCCGGACCCTTGAGATCAATTCGCGAAAAAACCAGGAAGAATAATGCCTGTATATCCCCTGGATGCCTTTATGTCGGTGTTTCTCCAGGGGGAGATATATTCCCCTGTCATCGCTTTGTCGGTTATAAAGAGACGAAATTGGGTGATATATGGAGGGGATTTGACAGGCAGAAATGGATGGCGAGATATGTAAAGGTGCACATTTTTAACAGCAAGGTGTGCTCCCGCTGCTGGATCAGGTATTTTTGCGGCGGATTATGTTCGGCAACAAATTATTACTTAGGCGGAGACCTGGTACTTTCCGAAACCGTTACCCCGGAACCGGTACATTGCCAGTTAAGGAAAATAGTATTTGAAGAAGCGATGCTGTTATACACCCGCTTATCCGAACAGGCTTCCCAAGCCAAAGAGGAGAAGCAAATTGAGGAATCCCATGCCTGCCAAAATTAATTTCAGTTTTGTAACATTTATATATACCAATGCATGTACTGCCCAATGTTCTCACTGCTGCTACCAGTGCGGCCCGGGAAAAAATGATAAATTATCTCCCGAAATTGTTAAAGATACGTTAAGTTCTCTTCCTGGTTTAAACATAGCAGATTTTTGTATAAGCGGAGGAGAGCCTTTTATTTTTTTAGATGAAGTTGAAGATATTCTATTTTATGCAAAATCTCTGAGGTTGAACGCACATATCGGGACAAATGGATTCTGGGGCGTTTCATATGATAAATGTTATCATATCCTGAAAAGACTCTATTTATTAGGGCTGAGGATGCTCTTATTAAGCACGGATAAATACCACCAGGAGTTTGTCAGTGTCGATAACATATTCAATATTGTAAAAGCAGCGGAAGATATTGGGGTAAGGGTTAAAATTACTGTTAATATGACCGGTAAAGAGACCGAAAACCTGTCGCTTATCGAAAAATTTAAGGATTTTGACTGCCTGATTTCTTTTAAAGAACCCAAATTAGTGGGAAGAGCACTGCAAAATGTAAACAAGGAAGATTTATCATCCCTCCCGGCAAATGATAGAAATGATTGTTCAAATATCAGCCCAAGGGATATCCGCTCCATCTGCAATCAAATTGAGGCCCCGGTTATAACCCCTGATAAAAGAGTATGGATTTGCTGCNNCCCCTGGTATTGGGAAATATTGGGGAAAAATCCCTGGCGGAAATATTAAAAGAAAATGAGAATAATGGCATTTTAAAGATCTTGATGAGTAAAGGTCCGATGGGATTGGTGAAAATACTGGAAGGAGTCAGCGGTGAAAAATATAAATTCCGGGACAGGTATTACTGGGTTTGCGACCTTTGCTGCGACCTATTAGGGAATAAGAAATATGTAAATCAAATAGAAAGAGCCGTACCGGCCTTTCGTAATTGAATTTTTAAAGGAGAACCGACATGAGAAGAATTTTCTTTTTTATTTGTTTCACGGCGATTCTTGTCTTTTTATTCTTTTTTCCATTTGAAAAAGCACTCAGCCAGGAAAAATCTGCAGAGGGGGGGAACACTAAGATTGTGAAAAATAGGGGCAGTGGATTATGGGTTGAAAAAGGCAAAAAGGCAATTTTTAATAAAAAATTATCCATTGGCGTTTTTGAAGGTAATGAGAATGAGATGTTTCATAAGCCAATGGATGTGACCAGCGATGATCATGGCAACATTTACGTACTGGATACGGGAAATTGCCGGATTCAAAAATTTGATAGAGAGGGGAATTATTTATTGACAATAGGAAAGAAAGGGGAAGGCCCGGGTGAGATACTGAACAGTTGGGATATCGAACTCGATAGTAAAGGGAATATTGTGGTTTTTGACTGGGTTACCAATCGAATAAGTAAATTCGATTCTCAAGGAACGTTTATCGGTTCGTTTCAAGTGAAGGTCCAGGCTCGCTATGGTGTTTTGGATTCAAAAGATAATATTTACCTCTATAGTATGAATAAGGGAAAATTGATACATAAATATAGTCCCGGCGGCGAGTTTCTTTTCTCTTTTATGGAAACGCTGGAGAGCAAACAGAAGAGAACAGAGGCTCACATTAACTCACTAGGCAGAATCGGGATGACAAAGGATGATAAAATATACCTGGCTCTTACCTATCCTTACACGGTTTATATTTTTAACAAAGAGGGAAGATTGTTAAAGAAAATAGTGACAGAAACAGACTACGCTGTGCCGCCTCATATAACCCCGTCTAACATTGTAATTACCAATTTTTTCATAATAGGACTGGATATCTCTCCTCAAGGTTATATTTTCTGCCGCACTATTTTCTTTAACGTGCTGGAAAAATTTGAGCCATTAAAATTAAAAAACATGTTAAATTCTCTTTACCAGGACTACTCGTATGTGGATATCTTTGACCCCGGGGGAAATTTCCTGGTTCATCAAAAAGTAAAGGGCTTTAGTTGGGGAGGATATTTCGATCAAAAAGGCGATTACTATGGTATAGAAGAAGGGGAGACGTGTTTTAAAGCAGTTAAATATTCTGTTCAATTTTGAGTTTGTTGAGGAGGAATAGATAGAAAAAGAAACACGTAACGATACGTTACAACGTGTAGAACTTTTGATTATCAACGTTCCCGGACCATAAATGTAAGAATTTTTGACCATTTTTAGTCATTAATCGTAACGCTTCGATACAACCTGAAATGCCGGTATAGAAAGAAGGGAGAAAGATTTAGCAAATTTCAGGGAAATGGTTGTAACGAATCGTTACGGTTGAAGGGTTCAATAAAATAAGGTAAAAACAGGTAAAATCATTGTTATAAAATGATTCCAGGTACTTTTGCTCCAGGTTGGCACAGCTGTTGCTTCCTTTTTAGTGGTTTGATTGACTTGCTGGCAAAGCAGTTAAACCAAAACTAGGTTCCGTAAGTTTAACAATATGTTGTTAAACATAAAACCATTTAAAGGAGGTTATTCATGGCCGAAATCATCAATCTCGACCAGGTAAAAGCCGGTGTAGTAAT
>WVZO01000391.1:8583-23400 GCA_011772425.1 Candidatus Aminicenantota bacterium | reverse complement strand
ATTGTTGGGATTGTTTATGCCCATAAAGCAACGGGAGCTTGGGAAACGTTAATCAATTCACTGTTAAATTCCGGTTTGATTGTAACTTCTGCTTGGCCTATTCATACTGAGATGAAAACACGTTTAAGAGCCAGTGAGTCTGCTGCGCTGGCATCTTCTATTTATATTGTGGCACGCAAAATGGAACGCCAGGGCACCGGGTTTTACAATAGTGTAAAATCCGAACTAAAAAAGAACCTGGGAAAAAAACTGGACCGCCTCTGGCAAGAAGGCATCGGCGGGGCCGATTACTTCATCGCCGCCATCGGCTCTGCCATCGAAACATTCGGCAAATACGAAAAAGTCATGGACTACGAAGGCAATATTATACGCGCCGACCGGCTCCTGGAAGACGTCCGCAAAATCGCCACCGATTATGCCGTTAACCACATCCTCGAAGGCGGCATCGCAGCCGATATATCCGACCTTACCCGCTATTATATCCTCTTCCGCTGGAATTACGGTTCTGCTAAACTCCACTTCGACGAAGCCCGAAAACTGGCCCAGAGCTGCAACATCGACCTTTCCTATGAATGGAACCGGCACGGATTTATAAAAAAAGAAAAAGAATTTATCAAAGTCCTGGGGCCACAGGACAGGAAACTCGATCAAATTAAACAATACAAAGAATTAATCGATGTGCTCCATAAAATTTTATTATTGTGGGAAAAAAGCAAACGGGACGAAATGATAAAAGTACTCAGTGAAACCGGGTATGGGAAAAGCGAAGTTTTTTACAAAGTGGCCCAGGCCATATCCGAAACCCTGCCCCCGGACAACAAAGAGAAAAAACTATTGGACGGTTTCTTAACAGGAAAAACCCGGGTAATGGAAGAAACACAGAAAGTCCCCATACAAAGGAGGTTGTTCGAAGTATGAAAAAAAAAGAATCCACTGGATTATACGGTTATGATTGGATATATTTGACGCAAGCAAGAAATTATGCTATACATTAATCGATTGGAGGTAACCTAAAATGATTACTACAGTTGTGACATCCAGAGGGCAGGTAGTGATCCCGGCAAAGATTCGTCAAAAACTTAATATCAAGAAAGGAACCAGGCTGTACGTGGAAGAAAGGAGCTCCGAGATCATATTGAAACCAATTACCTCAGAATATTTTGCAAAGATCCCCGGGATTCTGCCAACCAAAGGTAAACTATCCAGGATGCTGCTGGAAGAACGCAAAAAGGATAAAGAAAAAGAGGCTTGATATAATGAAGCTAATCCTGGATGCTCATGGATTGATGGTGTTCCTGGAGAAAGAGCCAGGATATGAAAAGATTGAATCACTTTTTACATCTGCGGTGGAAAAGGACGATTACTTATTGATAACTTCTGTGAACTTAGGTGAAGTATTTTACATCATACTGCGGGAATGCGGTGAAGAAAAAGCACAGGAAGTTGAAGAAATCGTTCAGAACCTTCCCCTCGAAGTTATCGATGCTGACTGGAATCTGACCCGTGAAGCCGCAAAACTTAAAGCTTTTAAAAAAATGTCTTATGCTGATTGTTTTGCTGCTGCTTTAGCCATTATGCACATGGGTGAGTTGATAACCGGCGATCCTGAATTTAAGGCAGTTGAAAACCAAATCAAAATCTTGTGGATCAATTCAATATAAAAAAAAGGCAAATTTTCCCTACACGTAGGAGGTTGTTTGACGTATGAAAAAAGAAAAATTCCCTGAAAAACCCAAAGAGGAGAACATAAAATGAACAGCTTTCATACCATCGCCGTTCCCCACAAAGACATACTGGAAAAACGGTTTACCCTGGACACCTTTGCCGCCGACCTCTGGGACGTATTTCATCAACGCGGCGTCGATGAATACAAAGATTCTATTATTTTCTTTGAAAAGACCTATTTAACCGAAGGCCTGCGGAACCTACTGGACATTGTGGAACGACGTGTAAAAGGCAAAGGAGGTGACCCGGTCATCCAATTGCAAACTCCCTTTGGCGGAGGCAAAACCCATGCCCTTATAGCCATGTATCATAAAGCGCCTCAATGGGACGTAAAACCGGTGGTCATCGTGGGTACATCGCTGAACCCCAATAAAGAAACATTATGGGGCATGCTGGAACAGCAATTAACCGGCCGGATATCTCAGCTCTCCGGCCAGGTGTCACCTGGAAAAGAAGCAATCAGGGACCTGCTTAACCGGCATCAACCCACCATGATATTAATGGACGAGATATTGCAATACACTACCCGCGCCGCCGGCATCAAAGTTGAAGACACTACCCTGGCCGCCCAAACCATCGCCTTCATGCAAGAACTAACCGAACTGTCAGCCACCCTGGAAAAAGTCGCGCTCATTATTACCCTTCCTTCCAGTATTACCGAACACTACGATGAATCCGCGGAACTTCTTTACAAAAAACTCCAAAAAGTAAGCGGCAGAGTGGAAAAAATATACACGCCGGTCCAGGATTTTGAGATATCTAAAATTGTCCGCCGTCGTCTTTTCAGTCATATGGATGAAACCCAGGCACAAAAAGTCGTTAATGAATTTACCACCTATGCCCAAAAGGAAGGCATACTGCCCGAAAACACCCAACCCTCCGAATACCGGCAGCGATTTATGGATTCCTATCCCTTTCTCCCCGAAGTCATAGACGTGTTGTATCACCGCTGGGGCAGTTACCCGGAATTCCAACGCACCCGCGGCGTCCTAAGATTATTGGCACTGGTGATATTTAGCTCCATGAAATCCCAAATACCCTATATCAGTCTTGCGGATTTTGACCTTAACCACCAGGAACTGCGCCAGGAACTGCTTAAACACATCGGCCAGGAATTCAACAGCATCATCGATATGGATATTTCCGGCACCACCGCCAATGCCAAAAAAGTCGATCAACTCCTTGGGGATGCTTACAGGGGCTTACATTTGGGTTCCCGTACCGCAGCTGGCATATTTATTTATTCGTTTTCCGGCGGTCGTGAGCAGGGTGTCAACCTGCTGGACATCAAACGCATCGCCACCACAACACAAAACCCAGCCGCCATTATATCCGAAACCCTTACACAGATGGAAAACAAACTCTTCTATCTCCAAAATATCGGCGCAAAATATTTCTTCAGTATCCAGGCCAATCTTAACCGCATCCTCATGAACCAAAAAGCAAACGTTAAAGAAGAACAAATACAGGAATTCGAACGGGAATTACTACAAAAAAACAGTTGCAGCGGTTATTTCAAGGTGTATATATGGGAAACTGATCCCCAAAAAATTCCCGATACCCAGGACTTCAAATTGCTCATCCTGGAAACATCATCACCCTCTGTCATGGAAGATATACGCAACAAAAAAGGTCAGACTCCAAGAGTATACAGGAATACCATTATCTTTCTTAATCCCGTTGAAAATGAGAGAATGGCTTTCCATGACACCATTCGTCAGCAAATTGCCTATCGGGCCATAGAAAAAGACCCTCACCTCTCTTTAACAAAAGAACAGGCAGATACGGTAAAAAGCCAGTTAAAGAAAATCTCCACAAACCTAAACGATGGTATTCTTCGCAGTTACCGGGTTATTATGTTGCCGGACCGTGAAGGCTTCAAGAGAATAGACCTTGGAGTGCCCACTTACGGCATATCGCCGTTGTTGGACGATGAAGTTTACAAACGACTGCGAATTGAAAACGAAATATTAGAGAATATTAATCCCATTGCACTTAAAGAGAAATTCCTATCAAAAAATGAATATGTCTTAACGGAACAGCTTTATTATTCCTCCCTAAAGACTCCCGGTGAGACGCGTTTTCGCAGTCGTGATGCTCTTGAAAAAGCTGTAAAAGAAGGTGTACGCAAAGGTATGTTCGGGTTAGGAGAAATGGAAAACAACCGCCCCAGGTACAGGTATTTTAAAGAGGAAATCGAATCTCCAATTTCTTTTGAAGGAAATGAATGCATCATTCGAGATTTCATATGTATAGCCCAAAAACAGGCAGAGCAGAGGCCAGAGCCTGAGCCGCAGCCAGGGGTTATCAAACAACCTGAGCCGGTGTATGGACCCGAACCACCGCCTGAGCCCGAACCTGTTCTAACAAAAGATAGACTACGGTTGAAATTTGAGTTGCCAAAAGGAAAGGTTTCCAATATGATGGGAGTTTGCAATTATCTTCAAAGTAAATTTCAACGTCTTAAGATCGAATTAATAGCTGAAGATGGCGGTATAACCGACCGTGAATATGAGGATAAGATACTTGAAGCGTTCAATCAATCGGGTATTGACTTAGAGGAATAACCACATCAATCCTTTTTACCCTTTTATCCTTTCAAAAAACGGGGTCTGATCTTGCAGTGCAAGATTTTTGATGCCAGGCAAGTATAACCTTGAAGAGTAATCGGTGGTAACTTGAAAAGACATCGGCGATAATACTTTGAAGCCTCCTGGAAGTAGGGGTTTGATTCATCAAACCCAAGGGGTGAATCGTCCAGCCTGGGAAAAAGTGGAAAAAGGGACAGTCAAAAAAATTTTTTGGGATAATTCATTAAACCTGGCGGTGGATTCAGGGAACATGATTGCCTTGACTTTTTGAAATTTCAGCGGCGTGATTGCCTTGACTTTTTGAATTTTTAGCACTATAATTGCCTTGATTTTTTGAATTTTCGATGATTTGATTTCGGAGGGACAGCCGTGAAAAGATTGATTGATGATGAATTGAGCAATTGGAGCAGCAGGAAGGACAGGAAGGTATTATTGCTCAGAGGCGCCAGGCAAGTGGGAAAAACATTTTCAATCCGAAAACTAGGAAAAACCTTCAAAAAATTTCTCGAAGTCAATTTCGAAGAAAACCCGCATCTTTGTTCTTTTTTCAAAGAATCGTTAAATCCTTTTGAAATCAATGAAAAATTGGCTTTCCATTTTAATAAATCGATAAACCCGGGAGAGCCCCTGCTGTTTTTTGATGAAATCCAGGCTTGTCCGGAAGCGTTAAGGTCGCTGCGATTTTACTATGAAAAAATGCCGGGGCTGCATGTGGCGGCAGCCGGGTCTTTATTGGAGTTTGCCCTATCTGAAATTCTATCCTTCGGTGTGGGAAGAATCGAGTCCTTTTATATGTATCCGTTAACTTTCGCGGAATTCCTTGACGCATCGGGAAGCAGCATGATGAACCGGGCCATTGCTTCCGCTTCCTTTGACAAACCCATTGATCCTGTCATTCACAACAGGCTGCTGGATAAACTAAAAATTTTCCTGGTTATTGGTGGAATGCCAAAAGTGGTGGATACTTATGTCAAAGGAAATGACCTGGATGCCAGCCAGGTAGAGCTTGATAACATCCTGAACTCTCTTTACGACGATTTTGCCAAATATAAGCAAAGAACTTCGGTTCTTCGGCTCCAGGAAGTATTTAAATCCATCGTGTTTCAAACAGGGAGCAAATTTAAATATTCCAATGTCAGTGGAGAAGCCGCCGGTACACACGCTTACAAAGATGCCCTGGAACTGTTGATAAAAGCAGGACTGGCTTATAAAGTTTACCATACGTCCGCCCGGGGGCTTCCTTTGGGGGGCCAAATCAACCAGAAAAAATTTAAAGTCCTTTTTTTTGATACCGGGATATTCCAGAGGGTACAGGGACTTGATCTTTCCCAACATATTATTTCGGATTTTCAAGCCCTGGTAAACAGGGGAAATCTGTGTGAACTTTTTGTGGGTTTGGAGTTGATTGCCGGACGTCCCTTCCGCATTCGTCCCGAGCTTTATTATTGGCACCGCGAAGCCCGTTCCAGTAACGCGGAAATCGATTATGTCATATCAAACCAGGGGCGCATTATTCCCGTTGAAGTCAAGGCCGGGACACGTGGTCAGATGCAGAGCCTTCACCTCTTCCTGGGGGAAAGAAGGTTGGAACACGGCTTACGGATATCCGGCGAGAATTTTGCTGTTTATGACAACATCAAAACCATTCCTCTCTATGCCGTCTCACGCACTCGCCACCTTACTTAATCAGAAAGGCAAAGGAAGGCAAAGGGGACAGTCAAAAAAAACATTACTGCAACATCAGGTACCACGGAGGTACGGTGTCAAGTCTTGCCGGGCTGTTGCCCAAATCGGATGAAGGAGGGGCAAATTAGTTAAAAATGAAATAAAGTACCTGGCACCTTCAACTACCAGGCAAGTATATTCTTGAAGAGTAATCGGCGATAACGCCTCGAGACATCAGCGATAAGGATTATTTACCTGGGACCTATTTCATTTGTTTTCCTCAGACCAGGCTCCTTTTAACGGATCGTATTTACAATAAGGATTAGCTGCCAAAAGATTCCCACTCTCTTTAAAAGCTATTTCCCGGCAATCGAAGCACGCATATCGCAGTTCACAAACGCTGCATTTTTCGACGTTGTCTTTTGTGATCTTCCAATACTCTTTGGCTTCTTCGACAATCTTTTCAATGTTATCTGCTCCTAGATCTCCAATAACAATACGACTGTGAATACAAGGTCTGATTTTCCCATCTTTGGTAACCGCAACTTTTTTCCCCCAGCAGCTATTGTAATTCCGATTGAAACGATAGAAATGTTCGTCGATTTTTTCTAAACGGCTTTCTACCTTTGTTAATTCCAGGCAATCGTTATAGCTTCTATTATGATGTATAAATTCCACAAATGAAGGTAATCCTTCAGGTAATTCTGTTCCATTGTAGATAATACCAGAAATTTTAAACCTCCTAAATCTCCTTAAAATTAGGTCTAAATCCACTCCTTCTTCGATTTCCAATTGAAATGATTCGTCTTCATTTTTCTCGAAAGAAATCGAAGGGACCCAGTCTTTTTTTTCCACTTCAAAAATCAATTCTTCCTCTTCCAGTCCATGGATAAATTCACCTATTTCCTGGTAATTTCCATCCAGGAATTTATCGATGATATCATTTCCAATCTGATAAATGTTCCCTTTTAAGAAGTCAATAATTGCCGTGTTTACCAGGCCTTTCTCCAGTACGACAAATTGGTGGAATTTTTTGACCTTCATTGTTTTATTACATCATTCTTTTTCTTTTTTGATCTCAAATTTTGTTATTTTTACCGCATTGTCAAGGCCTTCGCCTTCCAGGTCACCCCATATGTATATTCCCCGGTCCAGGTCAAAGTAACTATAATAATATCCCAGGTCTTCAGTGGAGTTTCGTATTATAAAAGTCTTTCCAAAGGGTAACCGAATACTTCCATTATAGTGCCCATTTTCCTGGCCCAGGATGTCCAGTCGTAATCTCATTTGATCCGCATCGATTTCACCAACAATACCAATTTTGCCCTTTCCTACATCATATAAACCGAAATGGAAAATGGCATCCGACCCGGGTATGTATACCACTTTTCGTCTCATTTTCTTCGACCAGCCTGTATCTTTGTATTGGCTCATTTTTTCCGCATCTTCATTGGAGTATTTTTTTGCTTTTAGAAAAGGCAGCTCAAAAACAGCTTTTTCTTTCGTATCCAGGTTATATCGATAATACTTATTTTCCCCGCTGTCTGAATAAAAAATATTTCCATCTTTTTCAAATCCCCAGGAGGTGGCCCAGAAGTATCCCACATGGTAATACTTTCTTCCATCTCTTACATAAGCGGGCTGGTGACGGCATTCATGCAATTTCCTGGCAAAGGCCGGCCGCCTGTTTCTTACAACTTCATATAATTCTGTCCTGCATCGATACTCCTTTTCAAGATGCATCTTCTTCCCCAGCAAAAAGTATATGTTTTCTCCATGTGAATAGAAATCTAGAAAGTACCTGTGCTGCTGAAACATACTTGTAAATAAATAGTTGAAATTATTATCAAAAACAACTATTTTAAAGACTCCGTCAAGTATGAAGTATTTCTCATCCAGGAATTGGATGTATACCGGCATTGCGAAATCCCCAGGAGATTGAAAATCACCCATCTGTAAACGTATTTTATTTTTCTCTTCACCGGTGTATACATCCAGGAGTCTAATAACATATTTATTATCTTCAGGGATGAGTCCCTCGATATACACTTCACTTCTCTCGAAATTTACTCCTCTTAAATACCCAAAGACCATTTTTTGATCGATAACATCTACCTCGATTTCCCTTATTTTAACATTATCGATTACAATAACAGATGGGTTTCCTGTATTGCTGCTGCAGGAGATCAAGATTATAACTGAAAAGATAATAATCGCAAATATAACTTGTTTCATTTCAGCACTCCTTTTTCATATAATTGGATGATTTTTTCCAATTTATTTATATATTGTTTCTTTTTCCGGCAAAAGCTGTCATTCATTTCGAATTTCCCATTCCTGGCAAAATGGATATAACAGCGGGTACACAAAAATCTTGCTTCACAATCCAGGCAGTTACTCCTTATCAATTCGGTGAATTCATAGATGATATCCTGCATCCTGGAGTAATTGAAACCGTTATGGATATCTCCAATGGGAAATTTTTCGTTCATTTTCTCACAAATGTGAAAAGCACCATAAGCATCGATATACAGGCGATTATCAAACATACACGTGTTTGCAAGCAGCGAAAGTTGATCTCTTTTCAGTTGTTTTGCCAAATCAATGACTTTAACAAAAAAGTCATCTTCAATAGGGTATAGATTTTTGCCTTTTAATTTTTTGTCTGTAACCCTGTCAAGGATATCGTCCAATTCTTTCCTGTATTCAGGTTCGCTGTAAGGATTTTTCTCATAGTAATCGGAAGGATTATTTACCTGGCACCGATTTCATCCATCTTGATTGTCAGGTTGTTCCTCTGCCGAGTTTAATGAACTGTTTTCTTCCTTTTCTTCCTTTTCCTCCTCATGAACCTGGTTTAAATAAGAAACTAAAGAAATATCGGTTTTGCTAAAATCATCACCTTTGAATAGAAGCGGTTCTCCGGTGATTTTAGCTAAGGCGTAAGCACAACAGTCCCCGATGTTAAGTGCCGCCGGATGACGTCCTTTTCCAAATTCTCTCCAGGCTTTTCTGGCAGCCTCCGTTTGTGCGGAATTCATAGAAATGATTTCTAATTGAATCTTGTTAATAAGTAGGTCAAGTTCACGCGCCCCATCTTCTCCTTTTTTGGATTCAATCACGATAGAACTTTTCAAAAAAGAAAATGCACTGATCAGCCGTTTATTATCATTAGCTATTGCCCTGGCAATCTTTTTTGCTTCCGGTTCACCCAACAAAATTGCAACAAGAGCGGAGGTATCGATTACCATTAAGTCAAACTTCCTGTTTGATCATATCCCAGGATTTCATCAGGGGTACGGGGATCTAAATCAGGGATATTACTGCATCTTTCGGAAATAGTCATGATTTCCTGTTCAAGTTCTTTTTTGGTGTCACTCCTTCGCAGCCGTTGCAGACGTTCTTCCAGGGCACGGATAATCGCTTGTGTCAGATTCTCGCCGCTCTGCACGGCTACTTCCTTAGCAAGCTTCTCTGCCTCTGGATTAGTTATGCTTAGTGCCATTTAATACCTCCACGATATATCGATTTTACCGAAGAAAATATAATATATATTACAAAGATTGTCAAGAGTTATTCACTTAGATGTCAAATGGATTTCTTGACTCTCACCTTTTTATCTTCGCAAAATGTGCACGTTGCGTGACAATCTGACCTTTTTGTTGCATCCTTATTGGTAATACAAGAACAGTTAACCTCTGCCCGAAGGGCAACCGTTTTCAGTTGGCAAAAAATTTTTGGTACCAGTCAAGTATAACTATTTTCATGTTGTTGGATTATTTACCTGGTGGATTATTTACCTGGCACCTATTTTAGGGGTTTGATTCAGAGACTGTGTCAAAATAGGGGGTGAACACGAGGTTCACCCCTACGTCCGCCCGGAAACCCTTTGTAGGGGCGAATCTTGTATTCGCCCGAATTCACATTCGATCCTTTTTTCGGATTTTGACACAGTCTCTTTATCAAACCCAACGGGTGAATCATCCAGTCTAACAGCCAGTTAAGAAATTTGGTTACCTGGGAGGCTGTCCAAAAATAGCAAAAACCATCGAAATTCGGGATATGGGCAAATACTTTACTGTTAGGTCTGAGGACGCCTTCAACTAAAATAGTTCATTATTTCTCTTAAAGACCGTTGACATTCTATTCATCCCCAACTATAATTCTTGTTTAGTGAGCGTGAACCATGAATTATAAAACAATTTTACTGCTATTAATAGGTATTTTGTTGATCCCCCATTATACCCTGAGCCAGGGCAATACCGGGACCAACAAACGGATTGACAGCCTTTTAAAAAAGCTTGAAAGTGCAGGTGAAGGGCCTGAGAAAGTGGATATCCTCAAAGACCTTTGCGGGGAATATCGAGATATCGATCGGGAAAAGGCCCTGTATTATGGGAAACAGGGGTTGAAACTGGCTGAGAAAATCAATTACCAGCAAGGCATTGCCCAATGCTTAAATAATATCGGCATTGTACATTGTAACAGCGGCGACTACAAACAAGCAGAGGAGTATTATTTGAAAAGCCTGGAAATAAAGGAAAAGATCGGGGATCAGAGAGGTATTATCAGTTCTTACAACAATATCGGAATTATTTATTCCCGACAGGGAGATTACCATAAGGCATTGGAGTATTATTTCAAAGGTTTGAAAAAAAGTAAGGAATTGGGGAACAATTCATATATTGCCTTTTTTTACAACAATATCGGGCAAACCCATAAATTACTGGGAGATCTCCGCAAAGCATTGGATTATCTAAAAAAGGGTTTGAAAATAAGGGAGCAATTGGGAGCAAAAAAAACCATCCTCATGACTTATCTCAAAATTGGCGGCATCCATTCCGACCTGGGCGATTACCAACAGGCATTGGACTATTATGAAAAAAGTCTAAAAATGAGTGAAGAACTGGGGGATATAAAAGGCACTGCCGATTCCTGGCAAAATATCGGGACCTACCATTTTAACCTGCGCAATTACCAGCAAGCATTGGATTCTTATTTCAAAAGCCTGGAAATAAATAAAAAAATAGGAGATGAAAGGAATATTGCTTCCATCTGGCACAATATCGCTCTAATCTATCATTATAAAGGCAATTACCAGGAGGCACTGGATTATGCAGAGAAATGTTTGAAACGGGAAGAAGAATTGGGAAACCAAAAAGGCAGAGTTGAGGCCTGGAACGCCTTGGCTATTATCTATAATAATCAAGGCGATTTCGAAACGGCAATGGACTATTTAAAAAAGTCTTTAGAAACAGCGGAACAATTGGAATTTAAGAAACTTACTGCCTTCACCTTAAACAATATGGCTAACGCCTATTCTTACCAGGGCAATTACATCAAGGCATTGGATTGTTATTTCAGGAGTTTGACAATTAAAGAAGACCTGGAAGATAAACCGGGCATTTTTTCAACTTACATTAACATTGGGGATATTTATTTGTACCAGGAGGATTACAACCAGGCAGAAAAAAATTATTTGACAGCGCTAAATATAAGCCTGGATTTAGGGGACAAACACAATATTGGTTGGGCTTATAATAAGTTTGGCGATCTTTATTATAAGAAAAAAGACTATACTCGGGCAGCAGCGTACTATTCCGACAGTCTGAAGATAATGGAAAAACTGGGAGTTAAATTTAGCATTGCCGAGTATTACTTCAAAATTGGGCGTATTCATATGAGTCAGGGTAATTACCACCAGGCCCTGGAGGACTTTTTTAAAAGTTTGAGAATGAACGAAGAGATCGGGAATACCCCGGGGATTGCAGATTCTTGCCAGACAATCGGTAAATGCTATGATCACCTTGGAGAAAACAGCAAATCCGTCGAATTCCTGACCCGGGCCTTAGACATCGCCAAAGACATCAACACCCCGGCAATTACCAGGGATGCGGCAGAAGGACTGGGTAACGCCTATGCCAGACAAAATCAATTTAAAATGGCCTATGAATACTTTGTGTTGTTTAAAGAAACCAGTGACAGCCTGAGAAACGATGAAAACTTAAGAAAAATCACCCAACTGCAAGCGCGGCATGATTTTGAAAAAGAACAGAAAGAAAAGGACTTGCAAAAAGAGGCGGAATTAAGACGGCAAAAAATCCTAAGACAGGCTTATCTCGTCGGCTTTATCTTTATGTCTCTCCTGGCGGTAGTTATTTTTCGCAGTTTCCGCATAAAACAAAAAGCCAATCGCTTATTGGCAAAACAGCAAGAGGAAATTAAGAATCAGCGCGATAAACTCCACGAGCTAAATGTCACTAAAGATAAATTCTTTTCCATCATTGCCCATGATTTAAAAAATCCCTTTTCCGCTTTAATCGGCTTCTCAAAAACCATGATTACCGAATTTGAGAATTTCCAGAAGGAACAAATCAAAGAATTTTTACAATCCGTTTATAAATCCTCTGAAAATACCTATAACCTGTTGGAAAATCTGCTGGAGTGGGCAAGAAGTCAAACCGGTAAAATACAATGGAACCCGGTGAAAGTTGAATTAGGGGAAGTGGCAAGCTATACGATTGATCTTTTAAAGCGGAATGCCAATAATAAAAATATCAAATTGCAAAATGAAATAAACGGGAAGGCCTTTGTATTTACCGATAAAAATATACTTTACACGGTTTTCCGGAATTTAATATCCAATGCCATAAAATTTACCCCTGACGGCGGTCTGGTAAGCATCGCTTCCCGGGAAGTAAACAATTTTATTGAAGTCCGGGTTGTGGATACGGGAATCGGTATCGCCGAAGAGGATATTAAAAAACTTTTCAGGATCGATATGCATTTTTCCAGGAGTGGAACCAGGAATGAGCAAGGGACCGGCCTGGGGTTAATTTTGTGTAAAGAATTTATAGAAAAAAGCGGCGGCAAAATATGGGCGGAAAGCCAGGTGGGTAAAGGAAGCACCTTTGTCTTTACATTTCCCGCATTGGAAAGTGAAAGTCATTGATATTATTGGGTTACTGCCTTTAAGGCGTTGATCCTTCCGCGGCCGTAATAGGGGTCGTGACCTGGGTCCCCCAGGTCATCAGCGGTATTGGCCAGGTGGTTTTTTAATTGTCCCAGGGGCATGGGGCCGTACTTTTCAAGCACTAATGCGGCTGTAGCGGAAACCATGGAAGCTGCCGCACTGGTACCCGCCGCCCACATCCAGCCATTGATGGTGGTACTGAAAACCATGTCATTCCACCAGCCGCTGTTGGGATAGTCCCTGAAGTCGCCGCCCGGGGCCGATACCCAGATGAGAGAAGAGCCGTAATTGGTATAAGACGCAATGGTATCGAAGTTTTCAAGCATACAGGGACCTGTGGCTGAGACAACGATCCCGTTTCCTTCCTCTGTGGGTATGGAAATGATGTTACCGTCCTGGTCAAGGCTCTTGCCGTCATTGCCGGCTGAGTTGACCACCAGGACACCCTGGGAAGCTGCCCAGTTGATCACCTTGCGCACCACTTTTCTAATACGAGACGCATCGCTGGCTGTATAGTAAGGGGAATCACCGTTCTTTTTTAGATGATATCCCATGCTCAGGTTGATGATGTCAGCGTTTTGCTCCACTGCATGAGCAATACCGGCGACAATCCAGCTAAGGTGGCCGGTTCCATCCCCGGCCAGGACTTTGACACCGATCAACGTCGCGTTGGGAGCGATACCGATGACACCCCAGCCATTATCTGCCGCGGCAATAATTCCCGCCACATGGGTCCCGTGGCCATTATCATCCAAAAAATCTGGCATACCCGGTACAAATGAGGCTCCAGAGGAAAAATCAATATTAGGGTACAAATCGGGATGATAGTACCAGATACCCGTATCCACCACAGCCACCCGGACGCCGGCACCGGTTACCCCCTCACTCCAGGCTCTGTCGGCTTGAATCACCGGCAAATGCCATTGGCGATCATAATAGTCCTCATTCAATCCGATATGCCCCCCCTCCGGTATGGAGTCATTTGCCAACCAGTTCAATAACAAATCCGGGATCGCCTCAAATCCATCCGCCTGTACTGCCTCGGCATCTTCCCGCTTGGAAAAATCCGCAACCGCAATGCCCAATACATCAAAGGTATCAATCAATGTTCCACCTGCATTGTGAATCTCTACCTCCAGGTCTACAGGTAACATATTGTCTTCAAAATCCAGGATCCAACGACTGCCAAAACCCATAAAGGGTAAAGCAATTAAAAGTAGTGAACCTATCACCGTGGTTAAAAAAAATTTTTTGGTCATGTGGGCTTCCTCCTTCTTAATTGTGAACTTATTTGCGTTTTATTTTAATCAACATAGCAAAAAATAAGAGCATTTTTAATGCCAACTGGAAAATAAGGCAGCGTGCCTTTAGAATAAGAGTATTGGAGAGAAACTAACAAAACAAACCCTTACAAAAAAATTCTCACTTTTTTGGGTATTTACTGTAAATCCTTCTATAAAAGAAAATTTAGGACTCAAAAAAAGTTGTTAAAGTAAAAAAAGTTAAGGGGGTTTGCCGGAAAAACTACTTCTCAACTTCTAAACTTTTCAGGCGCTTACTCAGGGCTTGTTGGGTCATCCCCAACAGGTGCGCGGCAACACTTTGGCTGTTACCGGCGCGCTCCATTGCCAGTTGAATGAGCATTTTTTGGGCTTGCTTTAAAGTGGGAAAGGGTTCGTAATCATCATTTTTCAGCCAGCCGGGATAGGTAGAAGGAGCACTGGACACTGGCACCGGGACTTTATTCTCACGATTATCACGCATATGATTCTTGAAGGAGTTCAGTGACAGCATCCTGGCTACATGCAGGCTTACTGCTTTAAAAACCATGGAACGGAGTTCACGGATATTACCGGGAAAATG
>WVZO01000391.1:596-8571 GCA_011772425.1 Candidatus Aminicenantota bacterium | reverse complement strand
CACCAGCAGCGACAGATCATCGAGACGTTCCCGCAGCGGCGGCAGATGAATATGATGCACATCCAGGCGGTAAAACAAGTCTTTACGAAAATTACTTTCTTTTTGGAGTTGACTGAGACTTTTATTGGTGGCAGTAATGATCAGCGCATCAGAATATCTGGGCTCGTCATCCCCTAACGGGTAATATTCCTTTTCCTGGAGAAGCCTCAATAATTTTATCTGGGACTGGCCGCTCAAATCACCAATTTCATCCAGGAAAAGGGTTCCCATGGCAGCACTCTCAATAAATCCCGGCCGGTCTTGCACAGCATCGGTAAATGCCCCTTTTCTATGTCCGAAAAGGGTGTCGGAAAACATTTGATCATCAAGCCCCCCCACATTCACGGTCACCAATTTTCCCTTCCGGCCGGTCAGGAAGTGAAATGCCCTGGCAACCAATTCTTTCCCGGTCCCGGTTTCCCCGGTAATCAACAGCGGTTCATTGGTTTTCCTGATGGCTTCCATATATTGAAAAACCGAGTGCATTTTTTCATTTTTCGTAATGATATGGTAAAACGCTTCCGGGTGCTCCAATTGGTGAAAAAATATCTTTTGTTTTAATAAACGGTTTTCCTTGCGTAACTCCCGGAGTTCAAGGGCTTTCTTAACACTGCCAATCAAGCGGCTTTCTTCCACCGGTTTTAAAATGTAGTCCATCGCTCCCTTTTGCATGCATTTTACTGCGATATCTATCTCATTATTCCCGGTAACAATAATGATAGGGATTCCAGGAAAGCGATTGCTGGTTTCCTCCAGGAGTTCTTCACCGGAGACAATAGGCATGGTGAGGTCCAATAGGAGCACTTCCACTTGATTTTTTTCAATAAAAGGCATCACTTGCCGGCTGTCCTGGATGCAGACAATGTTATCGATTCCCGACATTTTTAATATGAAGGTGAACCCTTCAAGAATTTTGAGTTCATCATCTACAATCAGCACCGGGTCTTCCGGGTACAATATTTTTTCCATTGGTTATTCTTCCTTTTTATCGGGTCTATCGGGGTATTGATGCAATGGTCCTGGCTCAACCGGCAGCAGAACCGCGGCAGTCGTGCCCCCACCAGGGTTAGATTCAAATTCAAGGGTTCCCTGGTGATCTTCAATGATTTTCGATGATATGGATAACCCCAAACCTGTTCCCCCGCTGCTGCGTTTGGTTGTAAAGAAGGGATTTTTTATAATTTCCAGGGTTTCCGGTGTCATACCCACCCCCTCATCTTTTACTTGAATCTTAACCATTTTGCTGCCGGGGTCAAACTGAGTGGACACAACGATTCCCTGGTCTTTGCTTTGCAGTGCCTGGCAGCTATTTTCCAGCAAATTAATAATCACCTGTTCGAGACGCTGAAAATTACCTTTGATTTCCGGGATGTTCTCACCATAATTGGTATAGAAACGATTGGTTGACTTTTTGATCAAGTTGGCCAGTAACGTGACCGACGCCTGTATGACTTTATTGATGTCGATTTTTGTATCTATGGTTGATGGAGTTGGTCTGGCAAAGTTTTTCAGCTCTCTAACAAAATTATCAATCCGCTGCGCTCCTTCCAGTATTCCCGAAATGATACCGGGAATATTTTCTTTCATTTCCGAATATTTGATCCTGGGTGCAATATAAAAATCTCCCCGGGACTGGTAATGGTCATTTAAAATGGGGTCAACCGTTTTCCAAATTTTTGTCAAAATCGGGGTATTCACCATGATAAAGTTATTGGGATTGTTGATTTCATGGGCAACCCCTGATACCAGGACTCCCAGGGAAGCCATCTTGTCTGCCTGGATCAGCTGCTGGCGATGCAATCTTTCTTTTTCCTCCGCTTCTTTCCGTTCCGCTTCCGCACGTTCGCGCTCTTTAATTTCCCGGGTTAATTGTTGATTGGCCAGGATAAGTTCTTTGGTTCTTTTTTCGATCTCCGCTTCCAGGTGTTCATGATATCTTTTATTTTCCTGGATCAGACGAACTCGTTCCCTGACCTTTTCTACCGAGTGAAATAGAACCGACATGTCCTGTATAGGTTTAAGCACATAATCCCAGGCCCCCAGGTGGAGAGCCTCAACCGCATCTGCGATTTTCTCGGTCCCGGAGATCACAATTACCGGTGTTTCCGGGGATTCTTTTGTTACCGTGGACAGGACTTCCAGGCCGTTGACCACCGGCATGCGCAGGTCCAACAGGATCAGGTGAGGCTTTTCTTCCCGGAAAAGCTCCAATCCGATTTGCCCATTTTCAGCCTCCATAACCCTGAATCCTTTGCTTTCCAGGAATAGAGCAAACGATTTTCGCGTGGCCAGTTCATCTTCCATTATCAAAATTGTCACACCTTGTTTATCTACCATAAGCTAATTTTAACTAAAATATGTTCGCAATGCAATATCCTGTGTATATGTTTTTTTATTAATATTCTGCCCTGCGGGGCTGCGGTGATGAGAACGCGAAACATGAAACATTAAAATAGGCAGCGTGAAACCTATAACGCTGCTTTGTATATTGTATACTCGCCCATCCCTTTTGACCTCTTCACATTACATATTCGCTGTTCCACATCACCGCAGGCTTAAATAAAAACCGTCAACATTTTATCTTCTTCCTTTAACACCCCATTGCTCCATTCCTGCTCAGACAAACCTGGTAACAATGTAGGGGCAAACGCAGGTCTGTGGCTTAAAATTCAGATGCCCAACCTTCAGCCCACATTACCAATCTGATATCTTCAACCTCCGACCTGCATTGTGCGTTTTTTGCCCCTACTTGCATGCGTAAACCTCCTTCTTAACACGCAGTCAAACGTTTATTTTTTATTCTTACGAATATACATATTACTTAAATAAGAATTGCAATTTTAATGCCAACCGGGAAAAAGGGTTAAAATGCTTTTATATAAAGGAAATCCGGCTGAAGCACTTAAATTGAACCCTTACAAAAATATTTTAATTCTACTGTTTAAATTTCCCCTGGAGTTCTTTTATAAATAGCTGCAAAAACCAGGAAGAAAAAAGTTGTCAGAGTAAAAAAAGTTGACGGGGTTCAAACTTTTTTTCAAATGATTGCAACCTGCGGCATAACATGTTAAAATAGTGGCGGAATTTAATATTCCACCCCGGGGATAACATGATATCCTCTGAAGAGGTTTTATATCGTCATTTAGCCATATACCCCAGGGTTAAGGAGATTTAATAATGAGCGCTATTGTTAAATGCCCGGCATGCGGCGCAAGAAACAGGGTGGACGAAAGTACCACCAAGAAACCCTTGTGTGGTAAATGCCAAGCCCCGCTTATGCTCCAACAAACGTCGGTTCCCATACACCTGACAGATGCCACGTTTGATAACTTTATTCGAAAATCACATAAACCGGTCCTGGTGGATTTCTGGGCCAGTTGGTGTGCCCCCTGTCGGCTGGTTGCCCCTGTCCTGGAATCCTTTGCCCAATCCCAACATTCAATTATAGTGGCAAAACTCGATACAGAACAAAACCCCCTCATTGCTTCAAAATTTCAAGTATTTTCCATCCCCACCCTGATCCTGTTTGAAAATGGTCAGGAAGTCAAACGGATTACCGGTGCCCTACCCCTCCAGGCCCTGGAAGCTCAGCTAAAACCCTGGATAAGAGTAAATTAATAATAAACAGTGATGACAAATTTACCGGAATTGTCGCTGAAATCGAAATCATTAATGCCGATATATAAACGCCCTTTTTGAACCATCTGGAAAGGGGCTTTGTCATCCCCAATGTAAAACATGTCTCCCTTTTTTCCCACCCGTCCGATAATGGCACCGGTGGGCTGGTTAGGCAGCGATTTTTTCTTATTCCAATTGGGTTCCAATTCGCCATTCTGGTACACCATGGTATCTTTATTAATATAAATCGAACCGGAAGCTGAAAAAAGCACCTCCTGTCCGATTTCTACGTCTATGCCTGTATCGATCCATTTTTGCGCGGCTTCCAACTGGATTTTTTTGTGGCGTTTTCCCTTTCTTAGTTTATTGTAATTCTGCTCAACTTCAAAGGATGATTCCAGGCCTTCGGTTTTGGGCGTATTAAACTCGATTTTCCAGACCTTATACAGGGGAAAACGTTTGGTACGATAGATTTTTCCAAATTTATAAACATTAAAATAAATGGTGTTGAATTTAAACGCCACCATCTTTCCTTCATATACCTTGCGATCCACTGTATGAAGGTAATCACCGGCCAATTCCAAACTAAAAAATATCACCGCTAAAAATATGAATATAATGACCCACTTTTGCTTCATTTTACTCACTTAAGTATACTCCTTTATACACGATTTCCGTGGAATTTTCAATATACACGGTTTGTTTCCCAACGATTTTTATTGCTTCTCCAGGACAGCCGGCACACTGACTGTTAATGGGAATAGTTAGACATTGGCTGATTAATCTTAATTTTTGCAGGACAGCAAAGACCGCAGCACTCCCGGTGGAGGAAGACTGTGTTGGCCCAACTCCCCGCTCATAAAAAAAGATGCGAAAATGTTCTCCCCTTTCATAATTCACCCTTCCTGTACCTGTAGGAACCACCAATTCAATATTGGTCCCGGAAGGAAAAATCTCAGCCTTTTCCAGCAGCATTCCCATCCGTGCCAATTCCTTATCGGGAGCAGTTTCCGCCAATACCACCACTGCGTGTGGATTACCCATGGATACCGGGTAAAAGGTAATCCCTTGATAGTCGTAACCCGGTTTATTTTTTTCCTGTTCAAGAAAGGGAAAAAACGTCCTGCTGCGGAAATTCGGTTCTCCTATTTCAACGTTCAGTCGGTACCTATTATCCTCATGATACAAATACCTGATCTTTTTTTTGCCCACTTTTGTATCCAGGATCACGTGGCTGTGAAGGTTGTGGGTGATTTTGAGGTTGGATTTGTTTAGATAGAAAAGCAGTGCAGCCAGTCCCGCCATGCCATTACCGGATAATTCAGCTTCACTCCCATCCCGGTTGAAAATCTCAAAATCTGCTGACTCTGATTCGAACGCAGTTTCACCGGTATTTTTATACCTATAGAAAACCATCCCGTCTGCCCCAATACCGGTTTGCCGTTGACATAATCGTTGTGCCAATTTCTTTTTATCAGCCAAGCCCGGGTCACTCACGTCATCCACGTTCACATGGATGAAATCATTTCCTGAAGAAACGGTTTTATAAAAAATCATCATTCATCGATTCTATCATACATACTATGATTGTATAAAAAAAAGTACATAAAATCAACATGTAACCTGAATTAACCGCTTATTTTTTGCCACTTTGTGCCTTTGTGACCTGGTGGCTCAATAATACGAAAAAATTTCCTGATTATTAAAAAATTTAACAGGTTAACATTTTTATACTTGATTTTTTTTTTCTTTCCTGTTATCTTTGTAGCTTAAAATAAAAATCACTTTCAATAGGAGGAAAGCATGAGTTTTAACTTTAAAGATTTCTCAGACTTTAAATTTATGATCACCCCAGTTTTCATCAAGATTATCTTCTGGATCTGTGCGGTAATAATTTTCATTTACGGCCTGTACATCATGGTAACATTCCAGTTCCTTCAGGGCCTGATTATGGCGATACTCGGCCCAATCGCTGTTCGCATCTATTGTGAGCTCCTGATCGTCATATTCAAGATCCATGAGGGTATAGAAAAACTGGTTGAAAAGTAGAACAAACGAGTTAACGGTTAATAGTTAGCAATTAACAGCGATTTCCAATACATTTGGAAACGTGAATATCGTTTGAGAAAGAAAAATGGAAGAAAGGGGATATACCTATCCCCTGCTTCCATTTTTAACTATAATAAATCATCTTCATCCAGTTCATCAATATCAACATCATCACCCATAGACCAGATTTGGGATTTAAGACCTTCATAAACATTGAACACAATAGGACAAAGGGAACAATTGTGAACTACGCTAATTAAGCGGGATACCAGGCCTTTTTTTTGGATATGAGGAAAGGAACGGCATTCAAGAGGTCGAATGTTATAAATGGAACATAGGGTTCCTTGTAAAAAAGGACAGGGTTTCTTATTGAAGGTATATTTATCCGGTTCTTCTGTCTCTGCCAGGTACTGCTTTTTAAATTCAGTCTCTGAGAGGTTTAATCCATTTGCACAGGTGGAAATATCTTTCTCCGTAAGCACTGGTTTCATTTCTTTGCAGCAGTTCCCACAGCGCATGCAATCAATTTTTGCGGCGATTTTCTTGTAAAGGCGGTGAGTAATTAGATCAATATTTTGGGGAGGGATGCCGCAGGATTTTAAGAAGGAACGGAATCCCCAGTTTTCTTCTTCTTTTTTCTTTGATAATTTCTTTATTTGGTCAATGTCCACTATCAAATCCATGTTAGTTCCTGGAGAGCATATACCTAATTACCTGATAAAAATGTACCAGAAACCCTCTTTTATGTCAACAAAAAAAATGTCCATATATCTGGTTGGAGTAGTGGAGTGGTGGAGTATTGGAGTAATGGAAATAAGACGCTGAACATGGTTTTGTGGTATAATAAGGAATTATGGAATATCGACATAAGGAGCAAAAAATAACATGGCTGTGATCTTACGTATTCTCCTGGTGATTTTCTTCTTCTATGTAATACTAATCGTTTTCCTTTTTTTTAACCAGAGAAGCATGGTATATTTCCCTTTAAGGAAAATAACTGACACTCCTGCGGCTATTGGGCTTCCTTACCGGGAGATAATCTTCAAAACCTCCGATGGTTTACAGCTCTGCGGGTGGATGGTGGGGGATGAGGATAACCGGGATGTGGTATTGTTCTGTCATGGCAATGCCGGAAACATTTCTCACCGTCTGGAGTCTTTTGATATATTCCACCGCATCGGGTTGAGGTGTTTTATATTTGACTACCGGGGCTATGGGAAGAGTGAAGGAGAACCTTCGGAACAAGGGACATATCGTGATGTGGAGGCTGCCTGGCAGTATCTTATCGAAACAGAGAACATTCCTTCGCAGCGAATTATTTTATTCGGCCGTTCATTGGGGGGTGCGGTTGCTGCCCACCTGGCTGCCAGGTTAGACGTAAACGCCAGGGCCCTGATCCTGGAGTCCACGTTCACATCGGTACCGGACCTGGGGGCCCAATGGTATCCTTTTTTCCCGATACGGATGATCATCCGGTTTCACTACAATACCAAAGCGCTTCTTGCCAAAATCAAACTGCCGGTACTGGTCATTCACAGTCCCCAGGACGAATTGATTCCCTTCAATCATGGAAAAGCTCTTTTTGAAGCAGCCAAAGAGCCCAAACAATTTTTGAGAATTTCAGGCAGTCATAATGAAGGGTTTTCGGATTCCAGGGAAGAATATATCATTGGTTTCAGGGGATTTTTGGAACGTAGTAGGTAGGAGGAACCAGGTTCACAAGTGCGCTTTTCTTTTCTTTCTTCTTCTCTTCTCAATTTCTTCTCTTCTTCTTTTGCTCCCTGATCTCTGCTCCCTGCGCACTGCTCTTCACCTTCGTGTCCTTCGCGTGTCTTCGCGGCTAAAAAAAATAAAAAAAATGCTGCGGCAGCGGGTAACAAGAAAGTTCGAGAAATACCGGGCGATAAGCCCTAAAAATTAATTTTTTGGAAATTCCCGGTGTTGCACCGCTGTTTTCCTCCGGCTTATTTCTTGAAATGTACCCTTTTATATGAAAAATATCAGGCTTGACCGGGTCAATAGCCCATGTTATAAAGTAGCTTCCAGCTTTGTTTTCAAGACTTTACATGAAACAAAAACCGCCTGTAAAAGTAGTTTTTAGCGTCAAGCTTTAATACGTATCTTAGGAGTTAAACAATGGAAGGCAACCAAAAACAAGTCTATTTATTGGGTCGGATTTTTTTCTTTTTTTTGATTTTTTTCTCCCCCAGCCTGTCAACCGGATTTGTATTTGCCGAGAGCGGGATTTACGACCGCATAGGAATTATTG
>WVZO01000391.1:0-571 GCA_011772425.1 Candidatus Aminicenantota bacterium | reverse complement strand
TACCAGGCCCCAATGGTTTTGATTTGAAAATATGGCGGGTGTACAACTCGAAGATCGTCAGGGACCGCCTGGCAGGCAGTGCCTGGTCCATCCAGCAGGAACCTTTCTCATACGCGGGACTCGGCTGGTCCATAAATATGGGCAGGGTCCACAACTACAGTTCAAACGAGCCGGTGATCGAATTTCCCGACGGCCGCTGGGAAACCGCTTACCCCAATGCCAACGGCTCGGACTTTGTGACCCGGGATTTTTTAACGTATGATAGGAGTAATTTCAAACTCTACTTTAAAGACGGGACCGTATGGACCTTTGGCCGGACAGCTACCTTGAACTACGGCGGCAGCACGGAACAGGTGCGGGTGGTGACCCGGATCGAAAATTCCTACGGCCATCATATGGATATCCAGTATGACGGCACCAGTTCTCCCAATATTGATAAAATCACCGACAGTATGAACCGGGTGGTGGATTTTACTACCAGCAATAATAAATTGACCCGCATCAGCGTAAGAAATACCACCGGTTCCACGGTTTATTACTATTATACCGTGGATACCTTCAGCGGCGGTTA
>WVZO01000400.1:47755-86056 GCA_011772425.1 Candidatus Aminicenantota bacterium | reverse complement strand
GCTCCGCCGGCTCATGGGAACGCTTTTTATAAAAACCGCCCCTGGACCCCGCAAAAATTTTTTATACATAGTCAACCTGTGTTACGTAGCTTCAGTCATCCTACCCCATTGATTTCGTCTTACTTCTTTATTTCTTCTCTTCCTTTGTGTTCCTTCGTGTCCTTCGTGGCTTCGTGGTGCCTTTCTTATTTCTTGAAAAAAACACCGCAGTCCACACACATGTAATTCCGTTCCACATCTTCCATAGCCTTCTGCTGCTTCTCCCGCCGATTGAGCATTCGCGTGGTGATAATAATAGAAAGAAATACCACCGCCGGGAAAAATATATATGAAGAGATCATAAAAATCAAATACCCGGTGATTGATAAAAAAGCAGATAAAAAAACAATGAAAGAAATAGGTGCCGGGTAAATAATCCACATGATCCAATGATCCCATGCACCCATGCATCCATGCCAACACTGTAATATATGACCTTTATTCCAACCCAACCCTCCATAAAATTAGAATTGCTGAAAAGATATGTATACTTTGAAAACAAATGCATTATCTGGTAAAATAGCTTCCTTTGATTATATACAAATGCACGTGGATAAAATAAATTTTTCAACTGGGATAAACAAGGTTCAGCCTGGCACGATGGTAATTGTCGGCATTCCTTTTGACCGGTATTCATCTTTTTTAAAGGGGTCTTCTTTGGCACCTCGATACATCCGGGATGCGTTTCATTCGCAGTCATCCAACACGTGTACAGAGGGTGTAATGGATTTGAACCGGGAACCGCGGCTCCTGGACCTGGGGGATTTGGAGATAAACGATTATATCAACGATATCCGGTTGCCGGTTTTTGATGGGCCTGTTTACCTATCCCTGGACATGGATGTACTGGACCCCGCGTTCGCTCCCGGACTTTCGCATTATGAAGCGGGTGGACTTTCTACCCGCGATGTGCTTCGCATCATCCAGGGCCTGGAAGCGCCGGTGGTGGGAGCGGATATCGTGGAACTCAATCCCAAACGAGACCTTCATAATATGACGGCAATGGCGGCAGCCAAATTCCTTAAAGAGATCGTTGAAAAACTGCTGAAATAGTTGGAAAAGAAGGGAGAGTAGAATATTTCCTGGGGACTTTTTTCCCAGCCGGTTTCGGCGCGTCTTTTTAGCATAAAAAAGGTTGGTTTGTCAGTTTGTGGATATCGGGGTGTGGACAGGAAAAATATTTGAATTGGAAACGGGCAAAAATTTTTTCCTATTGACTTTATTCGATATTTCCTGTATTATATTTTTTCAGTACCTGATTGATTGTTTTTCTGGTTGCGGAGTGATCAGTTATAGTCATATTACGTATAGGGGCATGTGGAGGAAATTCAAAAGGAGCAATAGCATGAGAAATCAACATTAAGCCCCTAAAAAATCTCTTAATTTTGTTTATACAAAAAGGAGGTGAAAAGATGAGTAACGGAAAGTGGTGGAAAGATAATATCATCCCATTATTGACCCTATTAACAGTAATTGGGGGTTTTATTTGGACATATTTCCAACTCTGTACCATGAAAAAAAGCCTATATATTAATTCAATACTGAAATTTCAAGAATATTGGACAAACCCACGCTTAGAGGAATCAAGAGCCATAGTAGAATTTATGGATAAGGTTGAAATGGGAGATTTCTTGCATAAGGATAAAAAGATAACAGACCAATGCAGAGCTTTAAGAAGGATTTGTACCTTCTATGAGTTTATGGGCTGGAGTGTATTAAAAAAATATATTGTATTTGAAGATATAAAAAGTTTGTATGGTTTGTCTCTCGAATATTATTGGAAAAAATGTGAAAAAGCGATAAGAGAATTTAGAAAAAAATATAAAGAGCCAGCAATATATGAGCACTTTGAAGATTTTGCCAAACTTTATAAAAGAAGCAAAAGTAAAAAAGAGGAAGGGGGAAAAATAGGAATAAAAGAGGCATTTAAAGAGGGATTGAAAGAGGGAAAAATCGAAACCGCCAGGGAATTGATTAAATTAGGAGTTGATATAAATATCATTGCAAAGGCCACGGGGTTTTCCAAAGAAGAGATTGAAAAGCTGTGTTCAGATTCTCATTAAATGGTTATTCTTTGGGGATGGGGAAAAAGTCGCCAGGCAAAAAAGCCAGTGTCCAACGCAAACTCTTTCTTAAAGAAAAAATAGAAATAGATGCTGAAAAGCGAAAAAGACAAAGAAAGATTCTCATTTCTTCTTCTGATACCCAATCGCTGACAGCATATCCCGGTTCACTTGCCAATACCCGTTTTTATCCGAACCTAAGCGCTTGATAATATTCAATTCCACCATCTTTTTTATATTCCTGTATACAGTCGTTCTCCCTTTCTTTAAACGTTCTGCCAGTTGTTCATAGGTAAGCGACCTCGTTTTTCCGATATCATCCAGTATTTTCCTTTGAGTTGCATTTACAGTTCCATCCTCTTCAATGTTCTTATCCTGCCCAATAAAATCGGGATGAGAATACAAAACAGTAAGAAAATAGGTAAGATGTTCATCTGTTTGAAAAAGAGGGACCGGAGAACCTTTTTGTTTCAACTTCCTTCTTATTTTTGGAAAGCCGGTACTCCTTCCTTCGGTTAGGTCCAGTTCCTTGAGGAAATCCCCGATTCGTCTATTGCGATAATCCCTGACAATTACTTTTTCCTTTTTGAGTTCTTCATTGTTTACAGGAGGCATGAGCCCGGGAAAGAAAAAAGAGGACAGGCAAGAATTACTCCCGTGGTAGCCCATAATGAAACCATGAAGGCACTGAAGGCACGAAGAAAAGAAAGAAGAGGTTGGAAAAGAAGAAGAAGAAAGGCAAAAATATTCTCCTCAAATTTTAGGTATGCCATTATTTGGCATACATGGGAGAGTATAATATAAGAAGAAAAGGAAAAACTTGTTGCAAATCAGAGGTATTTGGTATAAAATATCTTTATGTTAGGAAAGATATTTGCTTGTGCACTTGATTTTTTGACACATACCTTGTATTGCTGTTCTTTAATATTACTTAGAAAAGATAATTAAGATGAAAAAGAAGAAGATTCTGAAACCTGTTCACATCATTCATTTGCTTTTGTACTCTCCAACAGCAACGGATAATAGCCCGGTCCCAATTTTTGGAAGAGCAAGATTGATGAAGATGACTTTCATCTTTGAAAAGGAAATATCAAAATATTTTCAGGATGAAAACAACCCGATAGAGTTTGATTTTGAAGCCCATAATTTCGGTCCCTTCAGCAAAAAAGTTTACGAAGCTGTTGACTTTCTTGAAACCAGGGAGATTATCAAATTAATCCCCGTTCCCCCCCACCGCATGAGCAGCGATGAAATGGATATTGACAGAAAATTAATGGCTTCGGAAATAGAAGTTTTGACGTTTCAAAATGAAGATACATACTCCAGCGAAGGCTTTCAACTGACCGGGTATGGAATAAAGATGATGAAGAACAAAGATATATGGTTTTCCTGGGCTAAATTATCCGAAGAAAAGAAGCAAGTTTTAATAGACTTTAAAACGACTATGGTAAATACATCACTAAAAGACATTTTGAAATATGTGTACTCAAAATACCCGGAATATGCGGAAAAATCTGTTATCTACGAAAAAATTCGTAATGATGGAGTTCGCAGAAAATGATGAGTGAAGCATTACTACACCAAAAAGTACTCAATTACTATAAGGAAAGAGATAAAAGTATTTTTTCCGAAGTACCGTTTATGTCCCGGATTATTGATTTAGTGATCCTGGAAGGCGAAGAGATAACATCGTACGAATTAAAAGTCAGGAAATGGAAGCATGCCATCGAACAAATGAAAGAGCACCGGATCGCCTCAAGTTACTGTTACTTATGCATGCCAAAAAAATCCGTTAGCCAAAGATTGTCAGAAAAGATAGTTGAAGAATTGAACTTCTATGGATTCGGCTTTGCTTTATGGAATGAAAACTCCGGTGAAATCGAGAATGTGTTACCGGCCAGAAAGTCGGAATTCCTAATCAAGCCGGGAATCGATAGATTAAGAGAAAATATCAGGACTCTGTTATGCAGCCAATAAATCACTACATCAGGTTTGGCTCAAACAAGGAAGCCAAGATATTGAGGAATAGGTCTATAAGAGGAAAAACTTCAGGCCTGACAATGAATGCAAATGTGATTGCCCACACTCCTGCTTCCATATATGGAATGCTTTTTGCCAGTTTCCCGGATATCGACTTTTTTATTGATCCCCAAACATATATTGTGCAGTTTGATCCCATCAAGTATTATTCTTCGGAAAAAATAAAAAACGGTACAAAAGTAACCCTGCTTAAGAATTCTGTTCATACGCTTCTATCAGAATATGGTGAACCCGTATCAACTATAATAAATGATATGGAACGTTTATACCCTCCTGATCTCAAGAATAGCATTGATGAATTAACAAGAAACGTTATCAATTTCCAGAAGTACTTTCTGGTTAATAGTTATGAGTCAAAGAAGACAGAAGACGGTTACGACGATTACAGTGACCATGAAGAGTATGAAGAAAAGATAATCGAACCCAAATATCTCATCCCTCCATATTTTTTTCTTTCTTTGGACGAAGAAGATTGGCTTCAGTTGAATATACGTTCCATACGAAAAGCGTTAAAACTTGAAAAACCTGAGAAGATAGCACCCGAAATTGTAATGGAAAAACAGATTTTTTTCTCAGAATCCCATATGAATGATATTGCCAAAGCATACAATTCTATCGATGGAATCGAAACACTTTTTATCTGGATAGACGACTTTGATGAAACGGGAGTCAGTGCAGGTTATTTAAAAAAACTTATTCGATTCCTTGAGAAGTTTGAAAACAAAAAAATCATCAATTTGTACGGTGGTTATTTTTCTTTGATTTTATGTAAAGAAGGTATCTTGAAAGGTTTTTGCCATGGCCCCGGCTATGGAGAGCATCGAGGCGTTAAACCTGTTGGCGGTGGGATACCCAAAGCTCAATACTACCTCCCACATCTTTCAAAAAGAATAAAATTTGAGGGTTTTTTAAAATCTCTCTTCGGGAGAGATTGGTTGCCCGGGAACAGTTCTCTTGAGGATATTTATACCATCGTAGATACTGCGATTTTACGGCAGCGAAATATCGGGATTTTCGATCCGTCGGCGTTATTTAGAATAAGAGAATCGTTAGATCGATTAATCTTATACATTGTCAATAAAGACATTTTGCCTGAAGACATCGAACAATATGGAAAAAAAGTTTCTAAACTTATCGGTGGGCGAAATGTGTGGAATACTGAATTTATTAGTTTGAATTGGGATTATCTTGTCGAACGCATTTTGATCGATCTCGGTTACTGGATTGATTACGGAATTCCACTTGAACGCACCTATACACATAATAAACGCGGTCCCACAATATTGGTTTTAAAACCCCATGGCTCCTTAAATTGGAAACTGTGTCCCATTTGTGAAAAAATATATGCTTTTATGGAGCATGAGAATATTTTCCAATGCGCCAACTGCCAGGCGATCTATGAAACCAAAAAAGAAATAATAGAGGTGCTTCAAACACTGGATGTTAATTTTAATTCAGGATTACTGCCGCTCCTGGTATCCCCAACATTTTTGAAGGTTCAATCTGTACCTCAGTTGAATATAATAATGCAAGAGATTTATTTCCATCTATCCAACGCGGATGAGTTGATTTTCATCGGCTATTCGCTCCCTATTTCAGACCACGATATTAGAGAGCTTCTAATTAAAGCGTATTCAATAAAACCAAAAATCAAGGTAAATGTTATTTTGAAATCTTCTTCTGATACAGAGAAAACAGAATTAACGCATCATTATAGCAGCATCTTCGATGATTCTGTTTTGAATTTTCATTGGGATGGTTTCTGATTGCATTTTACCAAAGGGTTTTTGATGCCTGTCTCGATTTTTTGATAAATCCTCTCTTGAGAGGGATGGCTGCGCAGCAGCCGGGGTGTGCTATCTTCGTTTACCTTCGTGCTTTTTACCGCATTGTAAATGCCTTCGTGGTGCCTTTCTTATTTTTTGAAAAAAACACCGCAGTCCACACACATGTAATTTCGTTCCACGTCTTCCATTGCCTTCCGCTCCTTCTCCCGCCGATTGATCATCCGCGTGGTGATTATAATAGATAGAAATACCACCGCCGGAAAAAATATATAAGAAGAAATCATAAATATCAAATACCCGGTGATCAATAAAAAAGCAGATAAAAACACAATGAAAAGAGTTGCATCACTCTTGTGAGCTTCTTCATCCTCGAATGGAAGTACATTGCCGGAACCACATTGAGGACAGGGCGGTTTAGGGAGGGCACTCATTATCACGACTCACTGTTTTCGCCTTTGGGGGGCACATACAACCGCCGGTCCAACACGTGTATATAATCGGAAAAAAGCCCCTTGGTCTCTGTATTAGCTGCTACTTCTTCAAAAATCTTTAACCGGGAATCCAATAAGTCCAGGATATGAAGCACATAAGCTTCAGGGATTTTAGGCACCTCAGGCGACCCGAACTCCTTCTCACCATGATGCGAAATAATTAAATGCTGAATCTTACAACTTAATTCCCCAGGAAAACCGGGAATTTTACCGGCCAACTCCAGGAATTTAGCATTACCCACAGCAATATGACCCAGAAGCCCCCCCTCCATCGTGGTGGACACAGTAGGAGAAATATCGAACTCAAACATCTTACCGATATCATGAAATAGCACACCCATGAGCAGCAGCTCTTTGTCCAGGGAGTAGTGATGAGCACAATAAATAGCCAATTTAACCATGGAATGGGTGTGCTGCAAAAGACCACCCACATAGGCATGATGAATCTTTTGCGCACCGTAATGGGTCTTGAACGTTTCGCCGTACTGCGTTGAAAAAAGATCAACCAACTGGAGCAAATAAGGGTTGGTGAGGTTTGATTTGATGGTCTCTATCATGTCCCGGAACAATTTCTCCGTATCAAAAGCAGGCTTTTCAATAAAATCATTTTGATCAAAATCCCTATCCGAGGAAGAAATCGCCCTCAAACCATCCACTTTGATCTCTTTCCGGTTCATATATTCATTCACATAGCCGTTAATCCTGTAAATCTCTCCCTCCCGGATGATGCTGAAATAATGCTCGGCATTATCCCAGATTTTAGCAGGGATTCTGCCGGTCTTATCCATTAACTCCAAAGCCAGGAAAGCACTGCCATCCCGTTTATTTTTCTTGCTAATATTCAATACTTTGTAATACCCCTGGGTTTTTTCTCCCACTTGCAGGTCTTTAATGAATTTCTTTTGCGGCGCGAAATCCAGCTTTTTACTTTCAAAAAGACTCATAAGGCACCTCTACTTTTCCTTCAATAACTTATTTTCTATTTTATAGGATGAACGGATTTCTACCAACCATTGGGCAAGCTTTTGCTGAGTTCTTACTTTCCGGAGATGGTTCTCAATCCGGGGAAACATTTCAATCAGGGAAAGCGGCTTCAAGTCCAACCGTTTCTGCTGAGGAAGGTACTCATTATTGTAAAAAGTCTCAATTTCTTTAAAATTAATGGTAATGTTGACCTGGAGACGTTTTTTTAACACTTTTTCATAGACCACCTTCTCCCGGATATATGCCTTAAAATCCGGCCAGTCCATATCAAAGGTATTCAAACGGATCATTAATTTATCCAAAGAACCGAACTTCTCGATGACGGCGGTTTGCACCTGGGCGTAATCCTCCTCTTGAAGCTCGAAATCATTTTTGTATTCCAGGTAAACCACTTTGTAATTGATCAAATCTTGCAATACCCTGGCATAAAATTCCTCTTCGGATTCTTGTTTCTTATTGAAACCGGGACAAAACTGGACGGCTTTATCAATGTCGGTGAGGGTGATGATTTCGTCATTGACCACAGCAGCGATCCGGTCAATGAGAATGGTGTTTTTATCCGGTTGGGTTTCCGGCTCCACGGCTGTTATGGACGCGGCCGTGAGATTTAATATAATTAACCACAGGACACACAATCTCTGTGTCCTCTGTGGCAAAAATTTACGTTTCTTAGAATACATTTCCGATACCGATATGAAATTCCGGCTCGCCGGTTCTTAGATTCCAGGCCACATCGACTCGCAGCGGGCCCATATGGGTTTTGTATTTCAGGCTGAAACCAACGGCAGACTCCAAGTGCTTTAAACTGATATCTTTCACCTTGCCATATACATTGCCTACATCGGCAAATATGGAATAATAAAGATCACTAATAGGAAGGATCAAAATGGGAAAGGTGGTTTCAAAATTAAAAAGAATAAAGGCATTACCTCCCCTGGGTTTACCGGTTTCCGGGTCCCTGGGGCCCAACCGGTCCCTGCCGGTCCCCCTGAAGGTATTGAATCCCCCGGCAAAAAAACGTTCCGTAATGGACATGTCACCGGAGGCAAGACCATTACGCACCGAAGCAGCAAAGGTGCCGTTACTTAATATCTTAAAATTCTTCTGATAGCGCCACAAAAATTTAATAAAAGAGTAATTTTTCTCAAATACCGGCAGCCCCAGCTTCAGGCTGGAGGAAAAAAAGCTGCCCTCTGTAGGATTAAACGAATCATCCCGTCCTTCCCTTACAAAGGAAAGGTTAAGGGCCGTGGTGTCAAAGGGGTCATCTAATTCATCCACACCATACGGAGAAATCTCAAGTTCGGTTAACTCTGTCCTGTACCAACTCAGAGCCCCCAACAGGTAGGAGTTAGGGGTGAGTTTTTTAATAAGGGTTTCTCCCACCCCATAACGGTTGAATTCATAACTGGGATATATTTCGTTGTCTACCCATATTTTAAACGAAGAATTTAACGGACCTCTAAAGAAATACGGCGTATCATAAGAGAGCACACCCCGTTTTTCCTTGAGTCCATATTGGGCCATGAAGGACAGCGTAGAATAAGAATTAAATATATTTCTCTCCTGGTACTCAACAGTGACCCGGAAGTCTTTTCGCTCCTCCCAGCCAATACCAAAACCGTAATACTTACTGGAATCCGGGTTAACATTGATCAATACGTCAATGATGTCAGGTGCTTTCTCTATTTTTACGATTTTAAACCGGTTGAATATGGCTTTGTTTTCAATATCGGTTTTGAAGGATTCGATTTTAATGTCATCAAAAGGATCACCTTTTTTCAAAGGAAAGAGTGTTTCAAGCAATTTGCGCTGCGAGAAGGATGCGCCGACAACAATCAGGCTTCCCACACGATACTGTTTACCTTCTTTGATATGAACTAAAATCGATTTTTCGGTTCCGGGTGATATATCCACGGTGATTTCAATGTTGTCAAAGCCGTAAGAGTGGTAAATGGTTTTTAACTTTTCGATATCTTCGGTCAGTTTTTGCTGTACAAAGGGACGGTTGGTCCGGGTTTGAATAAAGGAGTAAAGGGCATGGGAATTAAAAAAACGATTGCCTTCAAAAAGAATGGACTCCACGGTGAATTGTTTACCTTCATCGATAACAAAACGGATATCCGCTTTATGGGTATGAAAATCCGGTTGGAGACGTACTTGCGGTGACGGGAACCCTTGTAAAATATAATAAAACCGCACAACTGCCTGGTCAACGATGAGAGGATCCAGCCGCAGGTGAAATACTTTGTCAAACACTAAATCGTCGGTTTTGATAATTTTGCGTAATCGTTTTTCAGGTACGGATGTGTTACCCTGGAAGTAAACCTTTCCCAATGCGTATTTTTGTTTTTTGTTGACAAAAAACGTGATGGTTTTTACGTTGTCGTTTTTCTCTATTTTGGAGGTCACCTCTGCGTTCAGGTACCCTTTGTTTTTTAAGTAATAAAGAATCCGGGCTTTGCTTTCCCCTTCTGCCCACTTCTCAAAGACTTTTTTTTGCCATATGGAGGATATCAAATCCGTTTTCTTTTTCATGCCGGCAAATTTAAACACATACCGCTCCCCGTAATTCACCCGGATATCCAGGTTGACCCGCGAGCGGGAAGGGTCCAGGAATTGCTCCTTGACCGTGATCTCAGGGAAGTAATAACCCTGCCGTTTTAGGAATCGTTTTGCTTCTTCGATTTTTTCATTGAGCTGGAAGGGAACATAGATGCCGGGATTGGGACTGGTAATAAAATAACGGCTGATTTTTTTCCGCAGTTCCGGCGGCGTGACGGTAAAATCGAGCCTGTTTACCACTGTTTGCTGGCCGGTTTCGATCAATATTTTAACCGCTGCGGTAAAATCCCGGGTGTTTTTGGAGACGCTGGGGGTTACTTTCGGGTTGAAATAGCCGCGGGAATTTAAAAACCCGTTGACTTCCCTGACGGCATCGTCCAGTTTATCTTCTTCAAAATAGGTGTCTTTTCGCAGGGAAAAAATGGCCTTTTTCACGTCCCGTTTGCTGAAGCCGGTGATGGGGATGGGGTACTCGACAGCATTGGAGGTGTGTTTTATTGCCACTTTAATGTCCCGGACAAGATATTTATTGGAGATATTAAAATAAATATCCACTTTGCTGCCGGGTTTTTTTTGCACGAAGACTTCGACATTATCGAAAGACCCCACTTTATATATATTGTCCATGCTTTTGCGGATATGCCGGTAATTGAAGGCATCCCCCCGTTTTAAATGGAGCAGGGGTTTGTACATGGATACCAGGGCGTTTTCCACACTGCGGGGAAATTTAAAATAGATATGGTCAATGGTGTAATTTTTCAGGGAATCGGCACTGTAGAGGTAGATAGGAAGGCATGCCATCATCAACGTCACGGTCAACGCCGACAGCAGAAAAATAACCGCTGTTATTTTACCGCCGTTTCCTGAATCGTAGATCGATGCTGAGTCGTCCTTCTTCATTGCGCATTCCTACCAATGATATTGAGGGAGTTAACTGATAATGCACATACACCACCTGCTGCCTCTGGGTAGAGAAATTGGTGGAGTAAACCACTAAAAAATCCTTGACTATCTCCTTGCCCACGATGACCCGGGAGGTATCTTCCAGGGACGCCCCGGTAAGCCCGCTGATATTGGGATCGATGCGCAGCAGGTAATCGCCAAAGATTTTTTTGGTTCGTTTTTTGATCTGCTCGGTTAACTCCGAGGCAATGAGATCAGTGGTGCCGGTGCCGATCTGGGAACTGAGCTCCGTAGAGGTGGGGCGCCGGAACAATTCCCCTACAGCGATCAATGTTAAGATGTCACGGGGGGGAAGAGGGGGTGATGATTGAAACTCGGGTTTCAGTTTTGAAGAAAGCCCGGTGACATTGAATCGAATCCGGTAATTCTTAATAAACGCTTCGGCTTCGATATTCACCAACGGATCAAGGGTGAATTTGTTATTGAAAATAACTTTTCCTTTTACCAGGTCAAATTTCTTGCCGGAAAAAAGAAGATGTCCGCCGCGGCTCTCAATCACACCCGTAAGTAAAGGAAAATCAACATTGCCGGTGAGATGCAGGTTAAAACTTCCACTGAGTTCAACCAGGGAATTGCGTACCAGCATGTTGTCCTTGCCCACCAATTTCAAATCATACTCCAACATATCCAACAGCGTGGTACCGCTCTCCGACAGATCGGGATTGGTATAAAATGAAACCTCCTCATCCACTTCTCTTTCCCAGATACCGGCCAGGGCGTTTAGCTCACCGGAGAGCAGCAGTTTTTCATTGACGAGGCGCAGGGTTAAATCCGCATCCATGGTAAAACCAGTGCGGTCGATGAGGTAAACATTCATGCTTTTGCCGGTCAGACTGAGAAAAAGTTGGTCCACGCGATTGTTTTTGATGTTTAAAGATCCCCTGGCTTCCACCGGTCCATCACCGATGGTGCCCTTAAGGGAACGGAGCTTAAAATCCAGGTCTTTGAATATCAGGTCACCGCTAAAATTATCCAGGGTATGGGGGAAATTGGGGAAAGACAAATATTCTCCCTTAAAATCAGCATGACCTTCTGCCCCAAAGGCCCCATCACTGTGGGTGGTAATCTGTCCGTCCAGGTTTATCTTCCCTTTGTTATCCCCCCAGGGGATCAACAGGTTGATATCGGTGATATCCGCATGAAAGTCGCCGCTGTAGCGGCTGTCGGACTGGTTCAACCGGACAGTAAACGGAGAAGATGTCGGTCCATTGCGAATAAAACCCCGGGTTTCCAGCCGGTAGTCGGAAAAATCCGTTAAAATGTCTCCTTTTCCATCGACGGTAAAGGACTGGTCCGGGTAGAAGTAGATATCACCGGATTGGTATGTCAGGGTAATGGGGTCCCGGTTAAATGCCCCCTGCCCGGAAAAAAAGAGATTCCATTTGCCGGTAAATTGATTATTCATCCGCTGGAGATCGATGTTTAAAATTTTACCATTGACCTTGAATTGTTCAGTACTATAGTTAATATAAACGTCAGCGTTACCAATGCCGGACATGTATTGGGCCTTCACATTTTTTAATGTTACCGCCTCGGAATTTTCCCGGTATTCAAGGTCTGTACTGAAGTTTTCCAAATCAAAATCGTAAAAATTGATTTTATCCGCCTGGAATTTGCCTTGCAGGAACGGGGCGGTGTCAGCAAAGTCACTGGTGTAGACAAAATCTCCTTTCATTCGACCTCTCAGCTCCAGGTCCAATTCCAGGATGTTTATAAGCTTTTTCGCTTCTCCTTTAAGGTTGGTGAATTTAATTCTATAATCTTCTTTTTGGGAATCAATGAAGAGGTCTGCTTCTCCTTCCAGGTCCTTATCCACGGCGGTGAATGTTCCCCGGGTGATATTCCTTTTGGTGCTGATATGTCCCTTTAATGTATCGAGTTTTTCACCGCAGGTATAAAAATTCCGCAGCAAGAGGTCCCCTTCAACAAAGTAATCGTCATTTATTTTCTGCACATGTGCGTCAATGGTTCCATTTCCCTTTCTCAATTTCCAGTCTTTTAAGGGCAAATTGATGTAAAACGTGGTGTATTTATCCAGGAAGGCGCACTCATTAATAGAGCCTTTAAAATAGAGGTCTAATTGGGTTTTCTCTTTGGGAGTGTGGCTGCCTTTCAATACGGTTAATTTTCCGAACTCTGTTTGCAGTCCGGGGGTGGAGAAAAGAACGGATTTCTTTTTTGAATTGTAGGTGAAATCCACCTGGCCAGCGCCGTTGAATTCAGCCGGGTTGAGATCAGCAGACATGTCAGGATCTTTCTCCAGGTGAACCGTTCCTTTTACTATATTGCGTCTTATTGAGACCCGGCCTTCTTTTAGAAGCCCGCCGATGGGCACTGATTCATTAATTTTGAGCATTCGTGTCAACCGGGCAGCAGATGCGTTCCTGGCGGAAATATTTACCAATTTTCTCTTTGCTTCGACCCTGAGCCTGGTCTGGTAGCGATCATCATAAAAAGAGGAGTTTAAAATTATCCGGTTGCTGCGATTGTCCCAGCGTATGGTTCCGTTTAAGTTCTTAAAAGGTTCCCCGGCACAGGTAAAGTGGTTGGAATAGATTTCTCCATTAATGGAAACCAGGCCTTTTTCGCTTCTTTTTAATTTGGCATTGCCGTACATAAAATCCCGGATACTGAATTGGTTTACCAGGGGGTCCAATATTTGCCTGACACTGCCCTGGATGTAGGCATTTAGAGCAATTCTGCCTTTTTTGTAAATCCTGCCATTGAGATTCACCCTGGCATACCGGGTTTCCCAATAGAATTTGCTAATTTTCCAACTATTGGTCTGCTCTTTGAATTCCCCCTGCACCGCGCCTTCTATCTTCACTTGCTTTCTGCTGACGGGAAATACAATCTTTAAATGGGGAGAAGTGAAGCGGTAGATGGTACCCTTTTCCTGGGGAAAGGATTTTAAATTGAACCTGAGCAAATTGAAATACCGTTTGGGTGTATCATAAATCAACTCCCCATCGATAATATTGATCCTGTCAATTTTAAATTTCGGGGTCTTACTGGAAAAGAGGGGTTTGCCTTTTTTAAATAACGTATTATCAAAGACAATTTTGGGTTCAAGAACGTAGAGGTTGACGGTTTTAACTTTTGAAAGCAGCGATGTGAGTGGAATCTCTGCATTAATCTCTCTAAAAGAGACAATATTTTTATTCTTTATGATGAAGTCTTTTAAATTGCGGACATTGACAGCCAGGGGAAAGACGCGGAGTTCCACGTCCTTAAATTTGATTTTGCCTGGCAGTGCTTGGTTAATTTTGCCGTAGACATAGAGTTTCAACGAGTAGTAACCGGCAATCAGGAATAAAAGTATAAAAAAAAACCCAGAAGAACTTTTAATCTCTTTGAAACTCTTTTCTTTCTTACCATTTTACCTGCCGGCCCTTAGACGATTTTTCTTTTTAATAATCCTCTCTTATTATTATAAGTATATATGTTTATTTCTTGACTTTTTCCCAGTCTTTGAGGAATCGTTCCATGCCGATGTCGGTGAGCGGGTGCTTGAGTAGTTTTTCCAGGGTTGAGAAAGGAACGGTAGCCACATCTGCTCCCATCATTGCGGCCTGGACAAAGTGAACCGGGTGTCTGATGGAAGCCACGATAATTTCGGTTTCAATGGCATAGTTATAGAACACCTGTACGATTTCTTCCACCAATCCCATACCGCTGCCGGAGATATCGTCGATGCGGCCCACAAAGGGAGACACGTACGTGGCACCGGCTTTGGCTGCCAGCAGTGCCTGGGGCGATGAAAAGATTAACGTGACATTGGTCTTTATTTCCAGGTCTGTCAGGGTTTTGACCACCCTCAATCCTTCCAGGTTGATGGGCACCTTGATGACCACATTATGGGAAAGTTCAGCGTATTTTTTAGCTTGTTCGATCATCTCTTCCGCATCTGTGGCAGTTACTTCCACGGAAACCGGACCCGGGACAATGGCGAGAATCTCCTTAATCAGTGGCATAAATTCCTGGTTTTCCTTGGAAATTAGTGATGGATTTGTGGTAACGCCGTCGAGAATCCCGTAGTCTACTGCTTGCTTGATCTGATCAAGATTTGCTGTATCCAGGAAAATTTTCATTTGAACCTCCGTATTCGCGTATTCGCTGCGTTGTCGTTTCATTATTTTCAATTTGAAATTACATTATAACAAAACCGTCAAGATAAATAAAGGTTTTTTTATTAATACTCTGTAAAATGCCCAAAAAGAAGCAACGTTTTTCCGGTTGGTACTTTTCAAACGTCGTGAACGAAGCCTATAGGGTGGGGACGCCGTCCCCGCTGCTCTTGGGGGCGTTCCCGGTCCTGGTTGACTTTGGCTTTGTTTTCGACGTTTTTGACGGTGCGTTTCCTGTTTTTGCCTTTACTTTTGCTTTTTTTACTTTTGTTTTTGCCCTGGTTTTTCTACTCTTAACCGTAATGACCACCTCGTCATTTTCAATATGTGCAACCGCTGTTCCTCCGTCAACCAGATCACCGAACAATACCTTATCCACAAACCAGGTTTTGACCTTCTCCTGGATCAACCGGGCTACTTCCCTGGCACCAAAGAGCTTAGAAAATCCCTTTTGGGCTAACCATTTATAACATGTATCCGTGACTTCTAAGGTGACATCCTTTTCTGTCAACTGGGCTTGAAACAGCCGGATGTTCTTTTTGACGATCTGCTCGACAATCACTTCATTGAGGCCGTTAAATTTAACAATGCCGTCGAGACGGTTCCTGAATTCCGGTGCGAAATGTTTTTTGACTGCTTCATCAATGGCACCGGTATTGATGGCTCGATCTTCAAACCCAATGAGGGCCCTGCCCAATTGCCGGGCACCAGCATTGGAGGTCATGATAATAATGACATTCCTGAAATCGGCTTTCTTACCGGTATTATCCGTTAACGTGGCATAATCCATGATCTGCAGCAGGGTATTGAAAATATCCTGGTGGGCTTTTTCGATTTCATCCAACAGCAAGACCGAGTGTGGGGTTTTGCGGATGGCATCGGTAAGCAGGCCGCCTTGTTCGAATCCCACATATCCGGGGGGTGAACCGATCAACCTCGCTACCGTGTGCTTCTCCTGGTACTCACTCATGTCAAAACGATGAAGCGGAATTCCCAGGATCAATGCCAATTGCCGGGATAATTCGGTTTTTCCTACGCCGGTGGGTCCGACAAAGAGGAGTGAGGCCACGGGTTTGTCAGGTTCCCGGAACCCGGCACGGGCACGTTTAATAGCCTGGGCTACGGCTTCAATTGCCCCATCCTGGCCGAAAATCTGCTCTTTTAATTCTTCTTCGAGGCGTAGCAATTTTGATGTTTCGTTTTCGGATACGGTTTTTTCAGGAATCTTAGCAATTTTGGAGACCACCTCTTCAATGCCTTTCTCCCCAATAGTGACCCGTTTGGTGTCTGCTTCCATTTTATTCATGGCGATCCAGGCACCGGCTTCATCGATAACATCGATGGCTTTGTCAGGCAAATACCGGTCATTGATGTATTTTGCCGATAGGTCCACGGCTGTTCGTAAAGCATCATCGGTATACTTAACATTGTGATAGTCTTCATAGCGGTCCCGTATTCCCACCAGGATTTCATAGGTTTCGTCCGGGGTAGGTTCGGGGATTTCGATTTTCTGGAAGCGCCGGGACAGGGCACGGTCCTTTTCAAAATACTTTTTGTACTCTTCATAGGTGGTGGTACCGATACACTGGAGTTTCCCAACAGAAAGTGCGGGTTTTAATATATTTGATGCATCCATGGACCCGCCGGACACAGCACCGGCTCCCACCACGTTGTGGATTTCATCGATAAACAGGATGGCTTTTTCTTCTTGCAGCAGTTCATTAATGACTCGCTTCATCCGTTCTTCAAAGTCCCCCCTGTATTTTGTGCCGGCCAGCAATCCACCCATGTCCAGCATGAAAATCTTGGAACCTTTAATAATATGGGGGACTTTGTCCTCGGCAACCAATCGTGCCAATCCTTCGGTAATAGCTGTTTTACCTACACCCGGTTCACCCACATGAACCGGGTTGTTTTTTATCCTGCGGCACAATACCTGGATTGTCCTGGAAATGATATCTTCGCGTCCGATGATGGGATCGATTTCATCTCTGGCCGCCTTGGCAGTCAATTCAGTGGTAAAGGACTCAAGGAATTTTCGTTTTTTCTTTTTTCGTTTCCCTTCGTCCCTTTCGACTTCTTCCTCTCCTTCTATGTCTGATTCTGATGCGTCTACTATATCGTCAGCATCGGTGTCACCAAGTCCGGAATCCGGTATCACAGAAATACCGTGGGAGATATAGTTCAGTATATTTAGACGGGAAATTCCTTCTTGTTCCAGGAAGGCAACGGCAAAGGAATCTTTTTCAAAATAGAATGCTGCATACATATCACCGATATCCAGGGTTTCTTTCCCGGATGATACCACATGGAGCATGGCCCGTTCCACCACATTCTGGAATCCTTCGGATTGAACCGGCTCCCTTCCTTCTTTTACCGGGATATATCCGGATTTGAAGAAATTTTCCAATTCCTTTTTTAACCGGTTTACATCACCTCCGCAAGCGGTAATGATTCGATTGCCGCTGTTGAAGAACAATGATGCATACAGGATATGCTCTGGTGTTACGTATTCGTGTGCCCTGGCTTTGGCTTCCGAATACGCCGCAGTTATTATATTGTTTAATTCTTCTGTTACTCGCATTGGTCTTTCTCTTTATTTAGGCTTCCTCATACCCACATCGCAGTGGGAACCCTTCTTTTTGGGCTTCGAAATGAACTTGTTTAATTTTGGTGACGGCAATATCATAGGTATAGACGCCGCATATGCCCCGCCCGTTATTGTGAACATCCAACATGATCTTGGTGGCTTCTGCAGCGGGTTTATCAAAAATTACTATCAGGATACTCACCACAAATTCCATAGAGGTATAATCGTCATTGTAAAGAATAACCCGATACATCCTGGGTTTTTTTACTTTGATGTCTGGAGCAACTTTAACGCTGCCGGGCAGAACCTCACTTGCATCGGCTCCTTTACCCATACGTACCTCCATTTTTACCGAAAGAATTATATCACTTCCGCAAGCTCATGTCAAAATGAAATGGTCAAAAATTTTTACTAAAATAATGTTAATGTTTTTTTCTTGACAAAACCTTTAATTCGTATTATAGTCAATCCTTCCTGGAAAAATCCTTAGAGAAAGATAAGGCTTCTTTCTACTTCCTGGGATAGCCAGGGCTTTCAAACTAAAAAATCAAAAATTTATCCGGTTTAAAGGGAGCGCCACATGAAGGCTAAAGCAGACAGAGGAACGTTAATCTCAAACGCAGCAGATGCCATTGCCAATTCCGATGCGTTGTTGGTGTGCGCAGGCTCTGGCATTGGCGTAGACTCCGGGCTCCCGGATTTTCGCGGCAACAAAGGATTCTGGGAAGCCTATCCCCCTTTTGCCAAATTGGGACTACGTTTTATCGACCTGGCTAATCCTGCCTGGTTCGACCAGGACCCTGAACTGGCGTGGGGATTCTATGGCCACCGCCTGAACCTCTACAGGAAAACAATTCCCCATAAAGGTTTTGATCTCCTGTTGAAATGGGGAGAGTCAAAACCCGGCGGTTATTTTGTCTTCACTTCTAATGTGGATGGACAATTCCAAAAGGCGGATTTTGATGAATCGCACATTTTGGAATGTCACGGTTCCATCCACCACCTGCAATGTACTCGCGCTGGCGGATGCAATACTACCATATGGAGGGCAGATAAGGTGATTGTTACCGTGGACGAAACCACGATGAAAGCAAAAGAACCTTTGCCTCAATGTCCCATATGCCAGGAACTGGCCCGGCCTAATATCCTCATGTTCGGAGACTGGAGCTGGCTGCCGTATCGAACAGAAAGTCAACAATCCCGGTTCCGGCAGTGGCTGCAAGAGAATGCCAAGACCCGAATCGCTGTTGTCGAAATCGGTGCTGGTACCGGTGTTCCTACCGTGCGCATGACATCGGAAAGTATTGCATCCACTTACGGTGCTACCCTGATCCGCATTAATACCAGGGAACCCAATGTGCCTCCCGGACAAATCAGTATCCCCACAGGGGCCCTTGAGGCACTAGAAAAAATCAATACCCAATTGACCAGGTAGGTAAGGTAAGAAATTAAAAACGAAAAATGATAAATTAAAAATTAAAAATGAAAATGGTCCTCACGCTCCTCCTTGCGCATCCATATCCTGGAACCAACCAGTGGAGAATCCCAATTCAAGCGCGTAGTCCTTTACTTCTTGGTATTCCTCCGGGTAGAGACACCGGTTGATTTCCGGTTCCTGGGCAGCTTTATAAGCAGGAAAATATTGACTCATCAGGCTTAAATGCGAATCTCTAAAAGGACTTTCAGAGATAATCTTTAATACTTTTTTGGAATTTTCAATATTCTGGGGTAAAATCAGGTGGCGAAGGATAAGACCTTTGCGGGCAATGCCCTCCTCATCCATTTGCAGCAGCCCCACCTGCTTAAACATTTCCTCTATGGCAGGATAGGCATATTCCAGGTAATTACTTACCCCGGTATATTTAAGGGAAACTTCACTGTCCGCGTATTTTAAATCAGGCATGTATACATCGATGGAGTCATTCAAAGCGGTTACAATTTCCGGCCGCTCATAACCGCTGGTGTTATAAACAATGGGAATGTTCAGTCCTTTTTGAGAGGCCAGGGAAAGGGCATGAACAATGTGATAAAGGTAAGGGGTGGCGGTAACCAGGTTGATGTTGTGAGCACCCCTGGTTTGGAGATGCAAAAATATGTCTGAGAGTTCTTCAATGGAATAAAATTCCCCGTTCAAGAGATGAGAAATAGGGTAATTCTGGCAATATATGCATTTTAACGTACAGCCGGAGAAAAAAACGGTCCCGGAGCCGCGGGTGCCTGACACCGGCGGTTCTTCGCCACTGTGTATATTGTAAGAGGCAACTTTTACATCCTTTCTGGCCCCACATACTCCAGCTTTATTCTTTTCCCTTTCTGCACCGCACTGCCGGGGGCACAGACAACAGGGGCTGTATTTATCATGGAAAAAACGAATCTTTTCCTTCATTGCCAACTGCCAACTGCCAACTGGGTTTCTCTCACCGGGCTGCGGTAAATAGAGAGTTGAACATGATTTTATAGGTGCCTTCACTCTGGGCGCGGTACATCATATCCGGCCCCATAAGGATAATCCGTCCTCCACCAGTAAAAAAATCCACCACAAGGGCTTTTCTTATAAGTTGGTTTTCACCTTCAAGCGCACCGGATAAGAGTAAATCCCGCCTGCCAAAGGTCACCGGGGTACGCCGTTTCTGGGCAGAACTCCTGGGCAAAGAGGTACTGAATACAGGGTCTTCATAGTAATAAACTGCAGCCCTGGGGCCCATTCCCATCGTGAGTTCCGATTCCTTGATCTCCACTTCCAAATAAGAACCCGGGCAGACGATTTTTGAATTATCTTTGGCAATGTTACTTATGGGAAGCTTAAAGGTATCCAGGGCATATTCACAGGAGCTTTCCACGAATATAAGGGTTTTTCCGGCTTTAAGAAATTCTTCTAAAGCGGTTTTGCCTTTTTTTTCAATACCACCGGTGTACTCCGGCGGCAGGGGAGTGGTCCATCTTTCCCATTTCTTGGGCGGTTTGCCGGATTCGATCTCAGTCTTGGAGGCCCCCACAAACACCACCACATCATACTTCTTTAAAACGTTTTTCTTTTGAAAATCTTTGGGGTGAACCGTATCGTAATTGATTTTGAACTCATCGAATACATACCGGGTCCATCCTTCTTTCATATTGTGGCCCCAATTCTGGTACAGTGCTACTTTAAAGGGTTTTAGTTTTTTAAATTTTTCCAGCGGCAATTCGTTGTGACTGCTAATCAGCAAAGGCATGGTGCGGTTGATTTCTTTCAGTGTGTCAAGGGATGCGGATTTTTTTACAATAAAAGCACCTTTTGCAACCTCCGGGCTGTCATAGTTCCTCCACACATTGACCCCTTTTTTCAGCAGCGCCGATGCAGCAAGAAAGGAGTTGTTATATCGGGCATCAAGTACAACATACTCCTGGATGGTTTCCGGGAGGGGTTGTTTGTATACCTCGTCCAGTTGTACCGGTACCATTTCAGCTTTGAAGGGATATTTAACTTCTTTTGCCTTCACGCCCATTCCCAGGTGAAGGGTCCAACCGGCACCGTCGTATGGTAAAACGCGGGAATCTTTGGAACTTCTTCGTACATCCGGGTAACGCTGCCGTTCCAGGATATTTTTAGCAAAACCACGATAGGGTTGGGCCAGGGGAATCACATACGAACCCGCAGCAAAATAGTGATTGCCGGTTTGAAGAGGAGATGTCAGTTTGTACACCTTGATGTTGGATTTACGCAGCGTTTTGATATATTTTTCAGCAGTCATGGGGTCCCATTGGTTTTTAGGAACCACATAAGCAAAAGGCGGTTCGGTTTTGCCTTTTTTTATATTATCTGCGGCCATTTTATAGGAATTGAATAGTAATTCTTCGCTGTGTGTGGCTGCAGTGTCCAGGACCGAAAGGGTGGCATAGTAATCATAGTTAACAATATCGCCCAATCGCCACCAACCTCCTTTCCAGGGATTAGGACTGAACATCCGCTCTTCATTGAGCCGGTTGGTACCGCTGCGAACTTCTTCAGGTTCAACATAGATAGGGGAAGCAATACGCACAGAAGCGGCTTCAAAAAGAATGCCAGGTACATTATGAAACCATGCAGAGTCATCCAATGCCCCGATCCACCAGCCCATAAAGAATCCGCGGGAGGCTACACCGGCGTAATCCCGTTTCTCCAGGTCAAAGGCAATCCCGGAACCGAACAAATTAATGGACCGCCACACCAGAGGATGCAACCCCGGGCTGGGGGGGTCGGCTAAGGGAGGAATATAAAACCGGTCACCGGAACTCCCCATCTGGTGCTCATCTACCAATACCTGGGGGAACCAATTAAAATAAAGTTCCCTGGTAACATTCCAGGTCTCTTTCAAATTGATTTTAAACCAGTCCCGGTTGTTGTCATGACCGGCATACCAATGATAGAGATAAGGCAGGTAAGTCCCTTCATATTTGCTGCCTTTGTACTTATAGTACCATTCTACGGTCATGATCTGACCGTCAGGATTGACAGAAGGAATTAGCACAAAGATAATATTATTCAATATCTTCATAGTTTCGTCAGAATTATCCACAGCCATCCGGTAGAGTATTTCCATGGCCATCTGGGAAGAACCGATTTCATTGGAATGCAGATTACAGGTAATAAATACAATAGGTTTGCCCCGGGCTGCCAATTCCCGGGCTTCCTTCTCATCCACTTCTGCTAACGACAATTTGCGGCTGATTTCTTTATATCTGTCAAGGTTTTTCATATTTTCAGCAGATGATATCACTGCCATTATCATATCGTTTTTTAACGTGGTTTTCCCGATTACATAGGTGTTGACCCGCGGCGACTCCTGGGCAACTTTCATAAAATACTCTTTAATTTTGTTGTAGTGGGCGAGTTCTTTATCGGTTCCCGGTTTAAAACCCAGGAATTTTTCTGGTGTTTCAATATCACTGCCTATTCCCACCACCAATGTGGCAATGACAAGTGTAATCAAAATAGCAGTCAGGTGTTTCTTAATCATTTTACCTCCTGGATGTTTTCAGCCACGGACAAGGAGTAAATTCGAAATTCTAATATCGAAATTCGAAACAAATTCGAATTACCAAAATCCAAATGACCAAAACAATAAAGCTTATTACCAATTCAAATTTTTCTAAACACTTTACGCAGCATCTGTAAACGTGTTACAGCCATTGGGAAAGGCTGACAAAGGCCTTTAATTTCGCATCTGTCTCTCTCAAGCGTAAAGACAATGTCCTGGACAATTTGAGGAGTATTTTAACGCCGTTTTCACAATTTTTCAGGACATAATTTAAAAAATCGTCACGGCTGATTTCAAGGGTAATGACATTGGTATGGGCAATTGGGGTAGCCGACCTGGGTAAATCATCCAACAACCCCATTTCGCCAAACACATCACCTTTTTTCAATATCACCAGTGCTTCTTCGGTTTTGGGGTCGGGTATCTGGGAGATGCGGACCTCACCGGAAGCGATGACCATCATGGAGTTTCCTATACTGCCTTCCTCAAATATGACTTCTTTCTGGTCATATATACGTTCTTTGAACAGATGACCCAACTCCGTCAGGGCCTGTTCATCCAGGTCTGAAAATATATCCAACCCTTTTAAGATTGACAGAACAAAATTTTTTTTCAATTCCATGAGGCATAATTATAGCACATTTATTTTTTCTAAAAAACTAGCAAATCATCTAAAATTCATTGTTTATTTTTTGCCACTAAGACACCAAGACACGAAGGAGGAGATCGGAAGGTCAGACGGTCAGTATGTCAGTGAGTCAGTGAATCAGTGGGTCAGTAAGTCAGAGGAGCAGAGAGTGATGATCCCAATGGGGTAATATGTTGAGAAGCGGGGCACAATGGCTGTCCGCATATGAAAAGTTTTGCGGGGGTCCAGGGGGCGGTTTTACAAAAGAGCCCCCTGGTCTCTAATCCATTAAAATAACTGCGGCAAAGGTTTCGATGGCCTGCCATAGGTGCCCGATGCGGAGGTTTTCATTGGGCTGGTGCTGGTTGTTGTCATAGTTTACAACAGGAATACCAATAAAAGGCACCTTCAAGATGTCTTCGAAAATATAGATAGGCAGCGAACCGCCCAATGAAGGGATCAACACCGTTTTCCTGTCAGAGTATTCGCTTAATGCTTTGATGACACTTTTTGAAATGGGCAAGTCCATGGAGGTACGGGAAGCACGGTATCCTTTTTCCGATTTTACTACTTTAGCAATAAACGGGTATTTCATTCGTGTTTCCCGGTCCGGTTCCGTGGAAACGACATGGTATCCTTGCGCTTTGATGTGATCGATGACCTTTTGCACCATGTCTGCCGGGTCATTACCTTTGACCAACCGGATATCAATGGATGCTGTGGCAGTGGAAGGCACAATGGTGCGGGCTTGTTTACCCACCCAACCGCTGCGGATACCATTGACATTCAGAGACGGATAGAGAATCGATTCCATTAAAGGCTTTTCCTTGTTTTCCGGGACAGCGAAACCGTACAGTTTTTTCAACTCTTCATCATATGGGGGGATGGCGTTTAACGCTTTCTTTTCCAGCGGACTCAGTGGGACCATGGTATCGTAGAATCCGTTGACTGTAACCTTGCCGTTTTTGTTTTTCATGGACGCCAGCAACCGGGCCAGCCGCACGGCTGGATTGGGAGTCCAGTTGCCGTAATGACCGCTGTGGAGATGAGTATCTGCGCCGTAGACCGTAATTGAAATGGACGTGATGCCCCGAACCCCGTAAATCAGGGTGGGGTCACCGGAAAAATAACCCGGACCGTCGCACATAAATAAAATATCGGATTTGAGCAGGTGTTTGTAATTTTTCAGGAAATATGGCAGGTTGGGTGAACCTGCTTCCTCTTCTCCATCCAGGATGAATTTGATATTATTTTTTAGAAAGATACTGTTGGCCTTAAGGGCATCGAGGGCTGTTAATAATGCAATGATCGGTGCTTTGTCATCGCTGGCGCTGCGGGCATAAATGCGCCAGTCTTCGGGAAACGGGTTTTTTTCTGAAGGCAAGGGAATGGGTTTAGGGGTGGTTGTCCCGGCTTTAAGTTTACCGGGTCTTATAATTGGTGTAAAGGGTTTGCTGTCGATCCATTTGGAAGGGTCTACAGGTTGGCCGTCGTAATGAACATAGAATAGCAATGTGCGAGCTGCGCCTTTAACTTTTAATTCACCGAAAACCACCGGGTTTCCCGGTGTGTCGATCACCTGTGTTGTGATGCCCCGTTTTTCCATTTGTTTTTTAATAAATGCCGCGTTTTTCCGGATATTTTCGTGATCGTGGGATACGTTAGGAATGGAAAGTAGTTGGAAAAATTCTTTGATAATAGCGTGTTCATGGGTTTGCCTGTAATTGCGGACGTTGTCAAGCAATTGTTTTTTAGGCAATTCCTTACCCAGGAGGCTGTCCGAGAATAGCAAAAACCATTGAAATGCAGGATAAGGGCGAATACAAATCCCGACCGAGCCCCTACAAAGGCTTCCGGGGTGCATGTAGGGGTGAACCTTGTGTTCACCCGGCGTTTTCGGATAGCCTCCTGAGATAACCAGCGGTATAAAGAAGAGCCATACCATTGCGAATATGGTCATTCGTTTCATTTGCTTTTCCTCATTTTTTTTAGCCACCAACTTTTAGCCACAAAGGCATTTACAATGCGGTAAAAAGCGCGAAAAAACGCGAAGGTATGTATTATTCTACCACAGAGAAGAGAGGAAGAGAAGAAGCGAGGAAGTGAGGAAGAATTTTTTTGCCTGGCGGCTTTTTTTCCGTAGGGTATGTAAAATCGATTCCTTTGAATGTTGAAAAAGTAGTGAAATCATAATATAATTGAGCCATGGACGATATTAAAATTATTGAAGAATTTAAAAAGCAAGCCAAGGAAGTGTACCCGGAAGTGGAAATTTATTTCTACGGTTCCAGGGCAACCGGAACACATCACGATGATTCGGATTACGATATACTGGTTGTTCTTAACGAAGTCAACCCGGTGGTACGAGATACTGTTTATGATATCGCCTGGGAAATCGGTTTTAAATACGATGCTCTTATATCACCTGTTTTAGCTGAGAAAAATGAATTTATCAGTATGTCTGCTTCGCCCTTTTTTAACAGTATAAAAAAGAACGGGGTTGTCATTTGAACGAAAATATAAAAGCAATCGTTAAATATAGAATTGAACAAGCAGAGGAATCGTTAAGAGACGCTCAACTGCTGGTCGATTCCGGGGGAAGTTTTAGAAGTATTATCAATCGTTCATATTATGTCATGTTTTATGCAACTTTGGCGTTAATTGCAGCAAAAGGAACGGGAAGTTCAAAACATTCAGGGGCTATTTCTATTTTTGACAGGGAATATGTAAAAACAAATATATTTCCTAAAGAAATGAGTAAGGTGCTTCATAAAGCGTTTAATCTGAGGCAGGAATCTGACTATAAAGAGTTTATTATAATTACAAAAGAAGAAGCCGAGAAAATAAAGAAAGGAGCAGAAGACTTTTTAAACAAGATTAAAAGTCACCTGAAATCTTATTCCGACCCACCTACAAGTGTCGAAGAAGACAGTAAATAAATATCTTCGCGTTTCTTCGCGTTTTTTTACCGCATTGTAAAATTTTTTTTGCCTGGCGACTTTTTTGACATTCTCGATGGTATAGTTCCTTCAATGCAAGACCACTGAGAATTGAATTCCCAGGTACTTTTTTCAGCTTCTTAAAGTGGATTTCGGGTATAATAATGGGTTATCTCTTAGCCATATAGAAACAATATTCGTATAATCAAAAAATGCCATCTCTTCGATAGTCAATCTTAATTCTTCACATACACCTGGTAGTTTTAGATTAAATAAACGGTAACGCTCTAATATTTCTGTACCTCCCGGGATTGTCTTTCTTCCTGAGAGATAGCGCAGCCAATCTGTTACAACCTTGAGTGCTTTAGAATCATTGTTCTCATGGGATTTAATGTCCTGGCCTGCGATATCAGAAATAAAAGCATGGTAACGATACCTTTCTCTGTCTAACACTAAACAGACTTTGGTTTTTTGTTCACTCTTTCCGAATCGTTTTGCACCTAAAAACATTCCCAGTTCAAACGGCATATTAAAGCGGGGAAGATTTGTTTCTCTATCCAATTCGGTTCGCGATATATCGTGAATACCATATTTGCACTCTGAAATGATTTTTACAATTTTATCAATTCTAACCTCACTGCTGTCACTCATCTCATTGGCGCAGCGAACAATGAAACCACAATCAATTACAGCAAATGTGATGGCTCGAAAAATGGATAAATACTCTTCATCAAACGGGCAATTAATAAATACACTTTTTGAATATTCAGGTTTCATTTGAGACAGGCTGATTTGCCATGACCTTCCTTATAGCTTTTCTTATAGCTGATTCACTAACCGTTCCTTTCCTGATAGGCATTATTATTTTTCTTTTCCGACGTGAGGTGGGTCTTTCCTCGTCTGCTTTATAGATTTGTTTAGGAGACTTTATACTGTCTGCCTGGCCTTTATCTTTGTTATCTATTATATGTTTTGTCATGACTCATACCATCCTATGCCGTTACTATAATACAAACCCTCCTATTTGTCAACTGCTGTTCGGAAATTTTCTGGGGGAAAAGAAGTTATTTTCTTTGTGTATCTTCGTGCTTTTTACCGCATTGTAAATGCCTTCGCGGCTAAAAAATTAAAATGAGAATTGCTGCTCTTTCGTGGTTTCTCTTTACTTTATGATGGAATTCTTGTAAACTATTCCCTGGAGGATGGTAACATGACCACGGTGGAAACGATATTGGCAGGGTTGGCAATTAATTTTTTAACCGCTGTGACAAAAGGCACAGTCAAAGGCCTTAAAAAAAATGAAATGAAGGCCCTTCTAAAGGGGGCCTATGGGGAATTTGAACATAGCTTGAAGGATAAGGGCAAAACGGATGAAGAAACCCTTTTGCAGGTATTTGAGAAATTTTTTACCGATAATCGCCTTACCTACGAATTCCAATTGATTTTTGCCGGTAAGGGAAACCAGGTGGATTTCAACGTCCTGGAAGAGATTTTTGTGGGTATTTGCATCGATAAAAAGATTGAAATCAAAGATTTCAATTTCTTCCAGGCCATGTCCCATGTGATCAAGGAAATCGAGACATTGGTTCAAAAAAAGGAACCATTTTGGCAGGCCTTTCAATTGGTTCACCTGGACAAAATTTATAAGCAGTTGGAAAAGCCGGGCATGGTTACTAATAAGACGTATGCCCGGCAAACATACCTGCGTCAATTAATTACCCATAACCAACACTTGCAATTCACCGGCATCCCTGACCCGAAAGAAAAGAAGGATATTGCTTTACCCTCGGTTTTCGTGATGCAGCGGGTGAAGGAAAGTGTCCCGGTCAGCGATTACGAGCGAATGATGCGGGAGAGAGCAGAAATCGCGGATAAGGATTTCTCCGGTGATGAAATCCAGTTGAGACAGATGATGGCCGGTCAAAAAGAAGAGAAAAAGGAACCGGTAAAGTTTGATAAGGTGTTTGCAGAGGGTGAAAACCGGCGTTTCGTGGTGCTGGGGAAACCCGGTTCCGGTAAATCCACGCTGTTAAAATACCTCATGCTCAGGTCCGCCCTGAAAATCCTGGACAATCCCCGTGCAAGTCATCAACTGTTATTTCCCATCCTGGTAGAAATCCGCAAGTTTGAGAATTCCTTAAGCAAAACCAATAAAACGGATTACAACTTACTTCATTATCTCTACGATTCCATGAGCAGGTATTACAATGTCACGTTACCGCCTGGTTTTTTTGAAGAATACCTGGACAACGGCAGAGCATTGTTGATGTTTGACGGGTTGGACGAAGTGGCGGCCGAGGCCCGGCGGGCAGAGGTGCGGCAGATGATCAGTACCTTTGTCACCAGCCGCAGCAAAGAAAATACCGTGATTGTTACCTCCCGCATTGCCGGGTACAGCCGGGCACAGTTTTCCACAACAGATTACCGCCACTTTACGTTGGAGGATTTTAATGAGGATGAAGTAGAAAAATTCATCCACAAATGGTACCAAAGCCAGTTGACCAACCCTGAAGAAGCCAAAACCAGGGCGGATGATCTGAAAGAAGCCCTGGAAAGGAAACCCCGTATCAGGGAGTTAGCAAAAAACCCACTGCTGTTAACTATTATCGGCATTATTCACCGGTACGAAGCCCAATTGCCGGAAGACCGGTTGATACTATACGACAAAGCCACTGAATCCCTGCTTTACACCTGGGACAATGTCAAAGAGATCATCGATGAGAAATTCAAGCTGGAAGACAGGTGGCGGTTTCTTGAGAAAGTGGCGTTTCATTTGCAGTCACTGGAAAAAGGTGATGAAGCCGGGACCGTGATCGATGGCGATGAATTATATAAAATCTTATTCCCTGATTTTTGTCGAATTTTTGATGTGGACCGGCGGCAGGCTAAAGCATTGGTGGATGAATTTTTGGATAAAATTCGGACACGGGCTGGTCTGTTGGTGGAACAGGCTCCGGATCAATATGGATTTGTTCATAAAACGTTCCAGGAATATTTTGCTGCAAAATGGATGGCCAATGAGGTTATTGTAAACCTGGATTTGCAGCCCATGATCGATTATGTGGACAAGTACATCGACAATGCTTTCTGGCAGGAGACGCTGCTGTTGGCTTTGCGGGCGCTGCCCAACAAGCAGGCCAAAAAGGTATTGGAACATATTTTAAATCGAGACCCTAAAGGAATTGAAGAATATCTTTATCACAACCACTATTTTGTCATGAAATTTATTGCCGAGCAGGGGCGGTGGTTGGATAACAAGGATTTTGTTGAGAACCAGATTGATGATTTTTTTGACTTCTCATGGAATGATAGCGAATGGAGAAGCTATGGTGGTCATAGAACTTGGGAAAGATTCAACAAATGGATATCAACTGTCACCGATTCATTCAGTCGTTCAATTCTTACAGAAAAACTTTTGTCCTTAGCCGAAGATGAGACGCAGTCAGGATGGCTTCGGCGATCTTGCGCGGCAGCCGTTGGAGAGTTGGGATTGAAAGAGAAAGCAGTGGAAATATTGTTGAAACTAGCCGAAAATGAGACGGAGGATGAATGGATTCGGCGAGGCTGCGCAGCAACCGTTGGAGAGCTGGGGTTGAAAGAAAAAGCAGTGGAAATATTGTTAAAACTGGCCGAAGATGGAATGCAGTCAGGAAGGCTTCGTCGATCCTGCGCAGAAGCCGTGGGGAACCTGGGATTGAAAGAAAAAGCCGTGGCAAGTCGATTGTTGAAACTTGCTGAAGATGAGACGCAGGATGAATGGCTTCGGCGAGCCAGTGCAGTAGCCGTTGGAAAACTGGGATTGAAAGAGAAAGTAGTGGAAATATTGGTGAAACTAGCCGAAGATGAAACGCAGTCAGGAAAGCTTCGTCAATCCTGCGCAGAAGCTGTGGGGAACCTGGGATTGAAAAAGAAAGCGGTTGAAATATTGGTGAAACTGGTCGAAGATGAGATGCAGTCAGGAAGACTTCGGCGAAACTGCGCGGAAGCCGCAGGGAACCTGGGATTGAAAGAAAAAACCGTGGCAAGTCGATTGCTGAAACTTGCTGAAGATGAGACGCAGTTAGGAAGGCTTCGGCGAGGCTGCGCGGAAGCCGCAGGGAACCTGGGATTGAAAGAGAAAACCGTGGCAGATCAATTGCTGAAACTTGCTGAAGATGAGACGCAGGATGTAGGGCTTCGGCGAGTCTGCGCCGAAGGCGTTGGAAACCTGGGATTGAAAGAGAGACGCGTGGCGTATAAATTACTCTTGTTGGCCGAAGATGATGCGCAGGATGGTTGGCTTCGGAGAAGCTGCGCAGAAGCCGTGGGGAATATGGGATTGAAAGAGAAAGCAGTGGAAATATTGCTGAAACTGGCCGAAGATGGAATGCAGTCAGGAGGGCTTCGGCGATCTTGTGCGGCAACCATAGAGAATCTGAGATTTAAAGGTAAACGCGTGGCGGATCGATTACTGGAATTGGCTCAAGATGAGACGCAGCCAGGAGGGCTTCGGAGAGGATGCGCTGCAGTTGTGGGGAATATGGGATTGAAAGAGAAAGCAGTGGAAATATTGCTGAAACTGGCCGGAGATGAGACCCACTCAGAAAGGTTTCGGAAAAGCTGCGCCCAAGCCGCCTGGAATATCGGCTTAAAAGAGAGAGCCGTGGATATATTTAGTAAACTCTACCTCGCCAAGCCTGATAAATACGAAAAAGAAACTCGCAAAATCTATAATTCTCTGTGGGACTTGACAGCAGTATAAGAGCAGGGGGCAGGGGGCAGGGGGCAGGGAGCAGTTGGCAGTTGGCAGTTGGCAAGTAGGAAGCGAAGAAGCGAGGAATTATTAGGTTGGATGTTGAATATGATTCATTTCCAATCCTGGGATTTTTTTCTACCACTAGATAATAATTTTTCTACACCTAGAAAAATATTTTTCTCCGGTAGAAAAGAATTTCTTTAGTGTGGACATGAAAAATTTCACCCTGAACCTGCTGGAATTTATCCCTGGAGCCTGATTTTTCCTTGAAGCCAGGGCTGGACAAGGATAAAAAATATTGACTCAATGATTATATAAATTAAACTTAGTGTCTATGTAAAGATCAGGTTTTAATTTTTTCCCCGTGCTGCCTTTCTTCTGCTTTAATTTCCCCATTTAACCGTTAGCCAGTTGTGTTTTGAAATACTTCTTCATTAATTCCAGGTCAATGACCCCTTTGAGGGGAGCTTGTTTCCAGGGAGGTTCTTCATGGCTCATGCATCTCAATTTCCATGCTGAAAACTGCCCATACACCTCGAAAACTTCGTTTAAGAGTTCTTTTTGTTCATCAGAAAATATCGAAGTATCCACAAATCCAGGAACAGGAATTGCATTGGGACCGTATTTTTTATATTCATGATATAAGGACTCGACAACCGGACCGTGTTCCCATTTTACAATAGGTTCATCAAATAGGGGGTTATCGTAAATAGCAAGGTGAAAACCCTGGGCATAATAAACCAGCTTTTGGAGTTTTAAATTAGAGATTATATCACCATATTCAGGTTCGCTTAGTCCAAGCAGATATTCAGCCACTTGCTTACTCTTAATCATATTCACCTCAGGTTTATATATAACATATTTTTCTACAAAAGCAAACACTATTCAATGTTTTTTTACATTTTTTTTAACAAAATACCAAAACACTTTTCTTCTTTATCTTCAATAGGACTTTTTTGGCCTGGCTCTTTTTCCTTGGCTTAATTGGGTCAGGGCGGATAAATTACCTGGACAAATTACATGGCACCTTATTCTCGTTTTAAACGGCTTATGTCGTCGCAATTTGCGACCACCTCTAGTGTCGTGTCAATGCTGAAATGACGGATAAGAATAATAAATCCGAAATTCGAATATCGAAATTCGAAACAAATCCGAAATTCAAATGTTCAAATGTCCAAAACATCTTTAAAGACCTCTAAAAGATGAACTGATGCTCCTTAAGCTTTTGTTTTGAATTTTGGAATTTTGGTCATTTGAATTTGTTTCGGATTTCGTGCTTCGTGCTTCGAATTTAAATCTTTTCTTGCGATGGTATGATATATTGATGTATTTTTACACATCTTGTGCGTCATTTGAGGCTTGACGTGACACTAGTTTCTCACTTTCAGTCAGCTTAAACATAAAATCCGATGCGGAGATAAAGGGGCCATGGGCGTACCAGAATGTTTCCTGCAGCCGGGGGAGACCGGCATTCACTTAAAACAAACCCTGAGGTCCCGAAAAAAAATCCAAATGTTTCTCTTAACAAGAGAAATGTCTCTACTGAAAATCCAAATGTTCCTCCAAAGAATAGAGATGTAACAGCAAAAAATCCGGATGCACCTCCTGAAAATAGAGATGTCTCTACTAAAAATCCAAATGTCTCTCTTAACAAGAGAGATGTCTCTACTGAAAATCCAAATGTTTCTCCAGAGAATAGGGATGTAACAGCAAAAAATTGAGATGTTCCTGGAAAAAATCTATATGTATCAGCAAAAAATGTAATGATGAAAGATCATACCCGATGGATTTTCCCTTCTTCATGGAATTATTTACCCGGCACTTTATTTATTCGCGTTTCTTCGCGCTTTTAACCGCACTGTAAGTGTCTTCGCGGCTAAAACCTACCTGCACTGGAAATTATCCTTGCAAATATAACAAAACAATGTTATATTATGCGCAAATATAACATCATTTTGTTAATGAGGTTGAGCACATGTATTTTGAACGATTGATAAAATTGGACAACATCGAAACGTCGGCATTTTTATTTGGCCCCAGGATGACAGGGAAAACAACAATTTTGAAAAAATTGAAAGCACAAGCCTTCTTTGATCTGCTGGACCCGGAATTGGAATTAGAATATAAGGCACATCCGGGGATTTTTTGGGAGCAAATCAATGCATTGCCCGAAAATTCGACGATTATCATCGATGAAATCCAGAAAGTCCCGATTCTTTTAAACTATATTCAAATGGGAATTGACAGACACCGACATATTTTTATTATATCAGGTTCAAGTGCAAGAAAGTTAAAAAGAGGAGGAGCGAACCTCCTTGGCGGAAGGTCCGTGGATTTGAAGCTGCACCCCTTAACATATGATGAACTTAGAGACCATTTTTCAATTGATATGGCAATTCAATTCGGGACGATCCCGAAGATATATGATTTAATTATTGAGAAGAAATTTGATCTGGTAAAAAGCCATTTAAAAAGTTATTTTACAACTTATATTAAAGAAGAGATCCAGGCTGAAGCTCTAACCCGTAATATAGGTGCGTTTCAAAGGTTTATAAATATTGCGGCACAAAGCAATGGACAGGTTATCGAATTTGCGAATATTTCCAGGGAGTGTTCTGTTCCGGCAAGTACCGTTAAAGAGTATTATCAAATATTGGAGGATACGTTACTTGGATTTTTCTTGTGGCCTTATGATAAAAGTGAGAGAAAAAAAGCACGTCCGAAATTCTATTTCTTCGATTGTGGAGTCGTACGTGCAATACAGAATCGTCTGAATGACCCCCCCCCTTACCGGGGAGCAGGGCTTTCTTTTTGAAAACTGGTTTATTGCTGAACTCATCAGGCTGAGAGACTATTATAATAAAGAACATCAATTCTCATTCTGGAGATACAGGAATAATGAAATAGATGTAATCGTCTCCGATGGGAAAGGGCCTATCTTCTCTATGGAATGTAAGGCCGGAAGAACCGATATAAGACCCTCGACAATAAGCGCATTTAAAGATAGATTTTCCGGTGTACCCCTTATTATCGTTTCTCTTAAAGACAAAATGGCAAGAAAGGCGGGGGATATCGAAATCCTACCCTGGAAACAGGCTCTCGAGGTCTACCTTTCTTCCAGGAACCATTGATCTTCCTGCGGATCAAAAAGCAGGGAAAACGTTTCATTGGTGGCGCATAACACCCGGAACCGGTAAACCGTGTCCCGGTCTGCGAAGGATTCCTCTACTGAGCGGTCCAGGATTTTTTTTATGTTGAATTCCCGGTTTTTATAGGTGAACGTTAATGGTTTTTCCTCAGCCCGGTAACCGGCATAACAAACCACATCAATGGGTTCTAACATATGTTAGCTCCTCAATCCCGGCAGCCTCATTCTGTTTTCGCTTTCTGCCACAATTCTTCCATTTCATCCATGCCGGTTTCATTGATGTCTTTGCCCTGTTCTTTGAGCTGTTCCTCGATGTAACGGAACCGGTTGACAAATTTTTTATTGGTGCTTTTTAAAGCAAATTCCGGGTTGACAAAGGCCAATCGCGCCACATTAGCCACGGCAAACAAAAGGTCCCCGATTTCTTCTTCCACTTTGTGACGGTCTCCGGCCCGGATTTCTTTTTTTAACTCTGCCACCTCTTCTTCCACTTTTTCCAACGCCCCCAGGGGGTCGTCCCAATCGAACCCCACACTGGAAGCTTGCTCGGCGATGCGTTTGGCATGGGATAACGCCGGCATCTGGTCCGGGTAATCGGAGAGGATACTGGTTTTCTTTTTGGTTTTCTTTTTTATTTTTTCCCAGTTCTGTCTTACCTCTTCGGCGGTATGAACCGTGGTATTACCGAAAATATGGGGATGCCTCTGGATTAATTTTTGATTGATGGTGGCTACCACATCGCGGATGGAAAAATTCCCTTTTTCCCTGTGGAGCTGGGACAGGAAGACGATTTGTAACAGGAGATCGCCCAACTCCTCTTTTTGTTTTTCAACGGAATCTGCCCCGATGGCTTCCACCAGTTCGTGCGCCTCTTCAAGCACGTACTCCCGCAGCGAATAGGTGGTTTGTTTCCGGTCCCAGGGGCACCCGTTGACGGGATTTCTTAACCGCTTCATAATTTTTATCAGTTTATTGAATTCTTTCATCTTGTTTTTTATAATCAGACATGTTATAACTATAGGAATTAATGATAATACTTTTTGGAATCGAGTGCAAGCTGGAAAACAAAATGGAGATAGACATCAAATCGATTATCGTTCTATTAGCCACGCAAGCCATGATCAATATGGGAGAAATACAAGACCCCCTTACCCAGGAAGCGAAAAATGATCTTGAAGGTGCCTCAGTGTTTATGCAACTGTTGGACGTGCTGGAATTGAAGACCAAAGGAAATCTCACACCCCAGGAGGAAGCCTTTTTAGTCGAAGTCAAAGATAACCTGGATCAGGTTTATAATAAAAAATTAAACGCGGGAAATTAAAATGAAAAATAAGGCGTTGGTTTTTGTAATTTTGTTTCTATGTTGCACGATTTGGGTTCTCCCCAAAGAGGATCCCTGGGGGAATCTGAAAAAAATCTATTTCTACGATTCCTTCAGCAAGTATGACCAGGTATTGGAGCACTTGAGATTGGTGGAGCTTGAAGGATTAAAACGGGCCGATCAAAAGGAAATTGCCTCCCGGTTAATCGCATTCGGGGACTCTTATTTCAAAAAAGGTAAATACCAGTATGCTGAAGAATTCTATAAGAAAGTATTGAAGTTATCACCGGATTACTGGTACCTGTACAATAAACTGGAAAAAATTGACCGGATTAAGGGCCGGTTCATCATCAATTTTAAGCATCTATTCAGCCAACTGTTCATGATGTTAAAAAGTTTCAAAGCCTCCTTCCTGCTGGTGAATCAATTTTTCAACCTTTTATTTTTCGCGGCGCTGCTGGTTTTTTTCCTGTTTTCGCTAATCTTGCTTTTCAGGTATTTTAGACTGGCGGGTAATGACCTGGTAATCGATGAACAGGGTACGGTTTCCCGTAAAAAAGCTCTCATCTTCCTGGCGATTATTCTCTGGCCAATGGTTTTTCTAACCGGTTGGATGGTTTATCCGTTTATTATCACCGGGTTTTTTTGGGCTTACTTAAGTGGAAACGAAAAGAAAGCGGTTAAGACGATGCTGATTGTGGTTGCCGCTGCAGCGGTTCTTTACAGCCTGAACCTGATGCTGGAAAAAAACATCCGCACCGCCGATTTTAAAAAGGTTCAAAAGGTCTATGAAGGACACCTGTTCGATAAAGAAGATTATCAGGCGTTTGATGACCAATTAAAAGTTGCCCAGGCGTTTTCGTATTATGAGAAGGGTGATATAAATGGTTTAAATAGGGCCATGGATATATTGGTATCCACGGGTGAAGATTTTAAGGTTCCCTCAAAATACGATTTAATGGGAAATATTTACTTCCGCTTCGGGGAGCTTACCCAGAGTATTGATTATTATAGAGAATCCTTACTGCTGAACGATAAAAATAAAGTCGCATTGAACAATTTTGCCCTTGCCCTTTTGAAAGAGAATGAACCCGAGGTATTTAAATCCTATGCCCAGAGATACCCTGAGATCGACAGCTATCGAACGAAAACCCTGGATATCAAAGACATAAAAATAAACCAGGGTGAATTGTGGGAACGGTTGTTTAATTTCTCAGAGCAGAACTTCAATATGGGTAAGTTTTTAACAAGCATACTGGGGGAACTGTTCAAGTTACCTGTTTTGTATTATATCCTGTTTTTCATTCTTTATGTGATGATGCTGCCAAAATTTGTACCTGAGAGGGGTGAAAGCAGTTATTGCTCCAAGTGTTCAAAAATAATAAAAGAAGGTTCTCTCCACAAGTCCTATAAATTGTGCAATGAGTGTCATCAATTGTTTTCCATTAAAGATGTCATATTTCTTGAAGCAAAAATTTTAAAAGAAAAAGAGCTAAAGAGAAAGTCCAGGAAGAAATATGTTTTCCGGCTTATATTCTCGCTTTTCATCCCGGGCTTAAATCTTCACCACAGGGAAAATAACCGGCTGTACCTGGTTTTTTCCGTGGTGTTTTATTTCTTATTGGGAGTTGCTGTGGCGGGTACGGTTAATTTTAATCGTATCTATTTGGCATCACCCCTGGCATTGAATTTTATAGGGGCGACAGCGGCTATTTTATATTTGATTATAAATCTTATTTCCGTGATAGGAGAAGAAAATGGCATTTAAAGGTACACTCAAAGAATTTAAGGTTCCTGATATATTGCAGTTAATATCACTTCAGAAAAAGACCGGTATACTAACCTTTACCACTGGCGATGCGTTTATTACCCTGATTTTTCAAAATGGTATGATTGTTGGGGTGGATTCCTTCCCCAAGAAGTTGGAGATGCGGGTGGGGAATGTGCTGGTAAAGCAGGATTATATCAGTGAAGAGATGCTGCAGCGAGCACTTGATATTCAAAAAAGAACCAATCAAAAAATCGGGGAAATCCTGGTAGCCATGGGACTGATAGAAAGAGAGACCATCATTGAGTCATTAAAAACTCAGGCTGTTGAGATTGTGTTGTCCCTCTTTAAGTGGAAAGGAGGCGAATACAATTTTAAAATCATGGAGTACCTGGATGAAACCATGAAAATGGTGGACCCCATTCCCACGGATAATATTATAATGGAAGGGGTGCAAATGCTGGATGAGTGGCCTCAAATCAGGGAACTCATCCCGGATGACACCACGATTTTTGAACCTGCCCCGGTGGATTCTACTAATATTGAGATTGTGGGGGAATATGAAGAGGTGCCTGAAGAAGAAGAAGAGGGTAAAATCTTCCTGACAGAAACAGAGACCAATTTATTAAAATATATCAATGGCCGAAATACTGTCCGGGACCTGGTGGAATTGGGGATTTTTACCGAGTATAAAGTATACAAAGGCCTCTATAACCTGCTGCGAAAGACAATCATCAGGGCCAAGACCAGTACCAGGGTTCATGAACCCAAGGAAGTGGCACTTCTTGAAGAAACAAAATTAGCTGCCAAACATAGGATAAATTTCCTGTTTGCGCTGTTGGTGATCATCTTGCTGGCGATGCTGCTCATTCGTTTTTTTAATCCCTTGAGTCCTTTTAACGGTGAAAATATTTTATTGAAGGATGCGCTGTATGAAACGGTGTTTTCTGCTCCCCCTGGAAAATAAGACATTGATCCATTGAGTTTAATGTGTTTAAAAAGTAAAATGAGTATTGGTGAAACGATTCAGACAGTTCCAAAAGATAGTCTTAGGCGGGGAAGTGCGGTCGCTATTGGGAATTTTGACGGATTTCACCTGGGGCATCGAAAAATCAT